>CAMDRY010000158.1 GCA_945906975.1 Bordetella parapertussis
TTGATATCGAAGGCTTCACTTGCCCAGCAATTTCCGCAAAAGCCGATCCGCATGCTGGTTTCATTCACCGGCGGCGGCGAAAACAACGCGCGCATCATTGCCGAGAAGGCATCTGAACTTTTCGGCAGCCCGGTGGTGATCGAGGCCAATGGCGCGGCTGGCGGCGCGGTGGCGGTGAACAACCTGATGCGCGCGGAACCGGATGGCTACACCATCCTGTATTCGGCGGCGCAAACGTTGTTGTTCCGTCCCTATCTGGTCAAGAACAATCCCTATAACCCGGTGCGCGACATGACCCCGATCATCCATGTGGGCGAGGCGACGCAATCGGTGGCGGCCAGCGCCACGTTGCCCGCTGACACCTTCAACGACATGATCGCCTATGCCAAGCGCAACCCCGGCAAGATTTCCTATGCGACCACCGGAATCGGCACCACCGGGCATCTGGTCGGCGCGCTGATTGAACGCCTCGCCGGCATCAGCATGGTGCACGTGCCCTACAAGGGCGGCACGCAATCCCTGCCCGACCTGATCTCCGGCCAGGTGCAGTTGTCCTTTACGACACTGAGCAGTTTCATTCCCATGCTGGGCAAGGGAAAAATCAAGATGCTGGCAGTGACGCAAGGTGGCCGAAGTGAGCGCGTGCCTGACTTGCCCACGGTGGCCGAATTGCTGCCAGGTTATGAAGTGCCGCCAGGATGGGTGGCGATCATGGGGCCCGCCAAACTGCCCGCCCCGATTGTCAGGCGCCTGGGCGAGACCTTCATCAAGGCGGCGAACATGCCGGATGTGAAAAAGCGCATTGCCGACGTCGGCACCGTGATCCGCACGCGCACGCCCGAGGAGTTTGCCGCCACCCTCAAGCGCGATTTCGAGATCGCGGGGCAATTGATTCGCGGCGCGGGGATTGAGCCAGAGTAGGCGAAGGCCCACCTTTATCCAGGATGTGAATTCTAATCAAGCATTGATCTATGTCAGCTGGCCGTAGTGCCAATTAATTCATGTTAATTGCCCTGATGGATCAGGCCGCCGCCCGCCTCTCCCAGCGAAACTTGCGCTCACCATCGGTGATGGGCAGATCGTTAATGCTCGCAAAGCGCCGCATCATCAGGCCGTTCTCCGCGAACTCCCAGTTCTCGTTGCCATACGACCTGAACCAATGACCGGAATCGTCGTGCCACTCGTACTCGAAGCGCACCGCGATCTTGTTGTCCATGAAGCACCACAGTTCTTTCTTCAAGCGGTAGTCGAGCTCCCTGTCCCACTTGCGCTTGAGGAATGCCTCGACGGTCTCGCGCCCCTTCAGAAATTCCGCGCGATTGCGCCACTCGGTGTCGGGCGTGTAGGCGAGCGCCACGCGCGCCGGATCGCGGGTATTCCAGGCGTCTTCGGCCGCCTGCACTTTCTTTTTTGCCGTATCGAGCGTGAACGGCGGCAATGGTGGCCTCGATTCGGGAGGATTCGATTCTGCGGTGGCCATGCCTAGTAAGACTTATATTGAAGATACTTCCCCGACATCACGATCTTCACCCGATCGCCCTTCTCATTGGGCAGGCGCGACATGTCCATGTCGAAATCTATCGCGCTCATGATGCCGTCGCCATACTCCTCGTTTATCAGCGCCTTGAAGGTGGTGCCGTACACACTCACCAGTTCATAGAAACGATAGATGAGCGGGTCGGTAGGCACCGCAGTCGGCAAGGAGCCCTTGTAGGGCACCTGCTGCAAAAGCAGCACCGCGTCCGCGGGCAGATCGAAGAGCTTGCCCACCGCTTCGGCCTGTTTCCTGGTCATTTGCATCTGGCCCAAACAGGCGGCGGCAGTCCACTCCTTGGATTGGCCCACCTTCTTTGCAATCTCGGGCCATTTGATGCCGGACTTCATTTTGCGAAATACGATCAAGTCGGTGACGTCCTCGCGTTTCATGGGATTCATCATTGCGCCGATGGCGGATTCTGCGTCGCGTTTCATGGGATTCCTCCGTGGTTTTATGGGGCGGGCTTTTTCATGGGGACGACAGTCGCGCCGCGTGACGCTCCAACGTCTTCGGGATTCGATTTGGGATCCGGTGACAGGCCCGGCCGCACCAGAGGCGGCACCACCGGGCGCGCTTCCTCGCCCGACTGGATGAGCTTGGAGCGGTTCACCAGAAAATCCACCAGGTGATTGCGGATGCGGTAGTACTGCGGGTCGTGGTGGATGTTGTGCCGGTCGCGCGGTTTGGGCAGGGTGTTGTCGACGATCTCGGCGATGCATGCGTGCGGTCCGTGGGACATCAACAGGATCTTGTCGGCCAGGAGGATCGCCTCATCGACATCGTGGGTGATCATGAATACTGTCTGGTGCGTCGCGCCACAAATTTTCACCAACTCGTCCTGGATCACCCCGCGTGTCAACGCATCCAGGGCGCCGAAGGGCTCATCCAACAGCAGCATCTTGGGCTGGATGGCGAATGCTCGCGCGATGCCGACGCGCTGTTTCATGCCGCCGGACAATTCGGAAGGCTTTTTCTGCTCGGCGCCGGTCAAACCCACCATGTCGATGAATTTCTGGCAGTGCGCGCGCACCTTTTCGCGGCTCCATCCCGGCCACCGGCTGGTGACGGCGAAGGCAATGTTGCCCATGGCCGTGAGCCAGGGCATCAGCGCATGGCCTTGAAACACCACGCCGCGGTCAAGGCTGGGGCCCGCGACTTCGCGCTCGTCCATCACCACCGCGCCTTCGCTGGCGGTATCCAGACCCGCGAGAATATTCAGTATGGTGGTCTTGCCGCAGCCTGAGTGCCCGATCACGCAGGCGAACTCGCCTTTTTCGATGGCTAGATTGAGGCCCTCGAACACCGTGGTGAGGCCACCGGTGGCCGAAGGGAAACGCTTTGCCAACGCCTGCGCATCAAGAAATGGCATGTCGCCTCATTCCACGTAGGTAACAAGTTTTTGGAGCCGACCGACCAACCAGTCGAGCACCATGCCCACCATGCCGATCGCCAGAATCCCCGAGAGGATGTTGGTGATGGAAAGGTTATTCCATTCGTTCCATACGAAATAACCGATGCCAGTGCCACCCACCAGCATCTCCGCGGCGACGATCACAAGCCAGGCGATACCCATCGATATACGCATGCCGGTGACGATGGTGGGCGCGGCCGCGGGCAAGATCACCATGAAGGCACGGCGCAAGGGTTTGACTTCCAGAGTCCTCGCCACGTTCAGCCATTCACGCCGCACCGAGGCCACGCCGAAAGCGGTATTGATCAGCATCGGCCAGATAGAGCATATGAAAATCACGAAAATCGACGATACATTCGAGTCCTTTAGTGTAAATAGCGCGAGCGGCATCCAGGCAAGCGGAGAAATGGGTTTCAATATTTGTATGAACGGATCGAAAGCACGGTACAAAAGCTGCGACATACCAATGAGAAACCCCAGCGGGATGGCGACCAGCATCGCCAGCACGAAGCCCAAGGTCACCCGGCCAATGGAATGCAGGAGCTGCAGTCCAATGCCTTTGTTGTTCGGCCCCTTGTCGTAAAACGGATTGGAGAGGTGTTCCAACAGCTTGACGCCGAAATCCGCGGGGCCGGGGAAGGTGGATTTCTGTCCGGCAGCGGCCTGTGTACCAACCAGTTTTGCATATTCGTCGTCCACCTTCTGCACCGAAGCCTTGGGCAATGTGGCCAGATGCCAGATTCCCAGGAATAACGCGAGCAGCAGCACGGACAGTGCCGCCGCGGTGAGTTTGCTGACTGAAGCCATGGTTCATCCTTGTCCGGTTCGCCTTTGACCGTTGCACATCTGGCCCGTTGCCCTGTCTCTGACCCCGTACCCTTGACCCTTGCCGTTCCGGCCCTTGCCTCTAGATTCTCTTTATGGCGAAGCTATTAACATAGTCCGCGGGCTTGGCCGGATCGAAGGTCTTGCCCATGATCACAAAGGTCTTGCTGGTAGTCTTGGGTGCAACCAGGCCTGCTTCGGCCATCAATTTCATCGCGTCGGTTGCGAGGAACACCTCGCGCGCCACCTGGTTGTAATCCACTTCACCCTTGATCTGACCCCAGCGCTTCATCTGGGTAAGGATCCACACGGCAAATGACTGCCACGGGAACGCATCAAAATCGATGCGGTTGGGAACCTTGCGGATATTGCCCAGGCCATCGGCAAAGACGCCAGTGAGCACTTGTTCCACCACCGTTACCGGCTGATTCAGATACTCCGCCGGGGCGATTGCCTCGGCAATCTGCTTGCGGTTCTCGGCGCGGCGCGCAATGGCTGTGGCGTCGAGCAGGCCACGCATCAAGGCGCGGTAGGTGTTGGGCATCTTGGTGACAAATTCCCGGCTGGCGGCAAATACGCAGCAGGGGTGGCCATCCCAGATATCCCTGGAAAGCGTATGAATGAAGCCCAGGCCGTCATAGACCGCGCGCTGGTTGACAGGATCTGGCGCGAGAAAGCCGTCGATATTGTCGGCGCGCAAATTGGCCACCATCTCAGGTGGCGGCACCGAGCGGATCTGGATATCTTTGTCCGGGTCCAGGCCGTGTTCCGCGACGTAGTAGCGCAGCAGGTAGTTGTGCATCGAAAAATCGAACGGCACCGCGAACTTCATTCCCTTCCAGGATTTCGGGTCGCGCTTGTCCTTGTGCTTCATGGCAAGCGTAATTGCCTGACCATTAATGTTCTCGATGGCCGGGACGGTGAATGCCTGTGCCGGCGCGCCCACGCCAAGGGAGATGGCGAGCGGCATGGGCGAGAGCATGTGCGCGGCGTCGTATTCCTTGTTGAGGGTTTTGTCGCGGATCAGCGCCCAGCCAGCGGTCTTCACCACTTCAACGTCGAGACCATATTTTTTATAAAACCCCATTGGGTGCGCCATGATGATTGGCGTGGCACAGGTGATCGGGATGAAGCCGACTTTGAGAGAAGTCTTTTCGGGCTTGCCCGCGCCCTGCGCGAACGCTTCCTTGGCGGCGCCAAGGGGGAAGAATGTCGAGACCGCGGCGAGTGCCGTGCTCGCGCCTACCGTGGCGATGAATTTGCGTCGCATGGTGTCATCGGGAAACAAAGCGCGCATCACCGCCTGTTCGACCACGCTCTCAGCCAAGGCATCGCCTTGGTTCATTGCGTCGCCATCGGCGTTGTGGGATGTCAGGTCGGCATGGCGCCCGCAACTGCACACCGACTGCAGGCGTGACTTGGCATCGAAGGGGTTGCTGAAGATCGACATAGCAATACTCCTTTGGTATATGGATGGAATCCTGCGACTTGTCCGGCGTCCGCGCTATCGCGGCAATCTGAAATATTCTGTAGTACCCCTGATCCTGCCGGTAGCAGAGCATGGCGGCGGCGGCGCGATTGATGAAGATGCAGCGGCCTTCAAGATCAATGCAAAAAATGCCCTCGCCGGTCGACTCGAGCAGCAGGCTCAGCCGATCACGCCAGGGATCTTGGCCGGCAGCGGGAATGACTAAAGAGGCACCCATGGAAATGCTCCTGATTTGCAGGAGTAATCAGCATTTCCCGTGCCAGGCCCGTTTGGGGCGCACCGGACCCTGTCCAGGCCTTTCGGGGCACGTCTCTGGTGCGCTAACCCAATCCTACGCACCATCGGCGGGCGCACCCGTGCACGCTACTGATAGTCAGAGGCGGATGTACGCGCCCATGCGCGTGCACGGTCGTAGCCCGTAACGAAGGATGAAAGGGATTGCCTTCCAGTAACTGCAAGGTTTTTAAATTGTGCTGGCGCAAATCGGGATGTTGCTTTAGAAACCGCGCTGCCCGGCGGTTGTATTGCTCGGTAAAAACCAGCGCATACGCCATTTTCAGTCGTTACGAACCAAGCGCTTCCAGGCGTGCCAGATGGGCTTCGGGCGATTCCTTGAACACCCGCCCGGCCGCCAGATCGGCACGGGTTTCAGCCAGCGCGGCGTTCAGCTCGCATTCACGCAGATAGTGGTACTGGGCCAGCTCCATGACCACGAATTTATCCTTACCGCGCACCGAGACAATGGCTTCCGGGGCGTTGCTGAGCGCCTGCTCGATAGCGGCAATACCTTTTGTTTTCAAATCATTGGCACTGATATGAGACATGGAAGAATCCTTATTGACCCGTCTAGCGCATTCTTAGTCATACGATTAAAAGCACGAAGAAACAGGCGATCAATGGCGGATGAGTCACCCATTGCGGATATTAAGCACGGGCCGTTTCGGACACCAAGGGAGTCGAGGCACCGGGGCCGCGCACGTCAATCTGGCCGATGACGGCGGCGGAGATCAGCGCGGTGCGGCATTCTTGAAGCAGGTCAATTGACTCTTCGCAAGCGCCCGTCATGGTGCTGAATCTTTCTTCCATTTCGGCAATTTTCGCGCAGATGGCAGTCGCCTCCTTTTTAGGCGGCAGCGCTACTCGCAAGTTTTTGAACTCATCCCAATAAAGCCGAAGTCGGAAATCCGTAACGCCGCGGGAATGCCGGCGCATTTGCTCGATGGCTTGAGGAGTACGTAACAGATGTTCGATGTACGCGGTCTATAGCGGCCGTTGCGGATTTGAGAGCATGTAGTCGAATTGCCTGCCAAACAGGCCGTCGGCAGAGCGGGCGATAAGGCCTGCATGTAGGCGGGCAGGTTCTCGCCGATGTGATCCTGGTCGCCCATCAGCTTCTTCAGGTCGAGCGGCGAGGTGTTGTAGAAGAGCTGGTCTGGCGTGCGACGCAGAAACGGCTCCGGGTTCACTTTGGCCTTGGTGTGTTTGTCCAACTCAGTCAGCACAGCCGCCTTGGTGGATTCCAGCACGCAGTCGCGCCGCCGCAAAACAGTGAACGGCAGAATGACCTTGCCGTATTCGGATTGTTTGTAGTCGCCGCGCAGCAGTTCGGCGACGGACCAGATGAAGGACGAAAGGTTTTGCTCGCTCATTTGAAGCGGTTAAGGAAAATAGTTGCAATGAAATCCTTGATCGTCCGATATTTTTTCATGTGCGTCGCGCACATCGCTGGGTAGCATATATGTGCTTAACATTATAAACAATTATTTAAAAAGTCTATTATTTACGAATTAATTAATGTATTTTTAATTTAATTATGGGATTTAACGTCGATTGAGAAGTCAATTTTTCAAAGGGAAGTCGACCGCCCTGATCCCCGTGCCGCAGGCGACTCAACCCTATTTTGTGCGATCCTTCTGCGCTTCGCATTCCTGCAACGCCCATTCCCGCCTCGAT
>CAMDRY010000159.1 GCA_945906975.1 Bordetella parapertussis
ATCGCCGGTAAAAAGCTCAAGGCGTTGGCGCTGGGTATGGTCAAACCGAGCGCCGATTTCCCCGGTGTTCCGACCATGACGGACGCCGGCTTTGCCGGGCTGGAAGCCACCGCCCCCTGGGTGGGCATGCTCGCGCCGGCCGGGACTCCCGCGGCGATCATCAACAGGCTCGCGGGCGAAATGCGCAAATCCTTGTCGCGTCCTGAAACCGTGGAGCGGATGAGGGGGTTGGGTGCGCTTGTTGTCACCGATACGCCGGCTGAATTTGCCGCATTCCTGAGAAAGGATAATGAGCGCTGGGAGCGCGTCATCAAGGCCTCAGGCGTAAAGGCGGAATGACCCGCCACAACAGGGCGAGGCTTCCTACTTGCTGGCGCCCATGACGTAATCCGGGAACCAGGTCACGGTCGCCGGGAATGCCGTGATCACGCCGATGCAAATCACCAGACAGACAAAAAACGGGATCGAGCACTTGGCGATGTAATTGCTGTCCTTGCCGGTCATGTTCTGCAGCACAAAGAGGTTGAATCCCACAGGCGGGGTTACCTCGGCAATTTCCACCAGCAGTACGATGAAGATGCCAAACCACACCAGGTCGAACCCCGCCTTCTGGATCATCGGCAGCACGACCGTGGCGGTGAGCACGATCATCGAGATGCCGTCCAGCGCCGTCCCGAGCAGGATGTACAGAACGCACAGCACGCCGATCAGCGAATAGGGGCTCAGGCCCATGGAGCTGACCCACTCTGCCAGCGCACGCGGGATGCCGGTAAAGGCCATGGTCATGCTGAGGAAGGACGCGCCGGCGAGGATGAACATGATCATGCACGACACGCGCGTGGCGCCCATCAGGCTGTCGAGGAAGTTCTGCCACGTCAGCGATTTACTCCACCAGGCGATGGCGAGTGCGCCGAGGACGCCAAAGGCGGCGCACTCGGTAGCGGTGGCCCAGCCGGCGATCAGCACCCAGACGATGAACACGATCAGCAGGGTGCATGGGATCAGGTTGCCGGACTTGCGCAGCTTTTCCATGAAACGCATGTCCGCATCCGGCGGCGGCGTTTTTTCCGGATTGCGTATGGCCCACCAGACGATGTAGCCGGAAAACAGCGCCATCAGGATGAAGCCCGGAATGAAGCCGGCGAGAAAAATGCGGATGATGGACGCATCGGCCGCAACGGCATAGACCACCATGGTGATGGAAGGCGGGATCAGTATGCCCAGGGTTCCCGCGGTGGCGAGCGATCCGAGCGCGATTTTTTCATCGTAACCTCGCTTCATCAGTTCGGGCAGGGCGACCTTGGCGATGGTGGCGCAGGTCGCGGCCGAGGAGCCGGACACTGATCCGAAAATGCCGCAGCCCAGGATGGTGGTGTGCATCAACCGGCCCGGCACCTTGTTCAGCCAGGGCGACAGTCCTTCGAACATTTCTTCCGAGAGCTTGGTGCGAAACAGGATTTCGCCCATCCAGATGAACATGGGCAGCGCGGCAAGCGTCCAGGATGCGTTGGAGCCCCAGAACGCCGTGAACAGGTTTTTACCCGGCGGCGTGTTGGTGAAGAACGCCATGCCTATCCAGCCGCAAATGGCGAGGGTCATGGCGATCCACACGCCGCCCGAGAGCAGCAGGAACATCAGGAACAGCAGCAGACCGCCGATCTGTATGAGTTCCATTGCTCAGACGTCCTCGGTAAAGTCGCCGCGCGCGTGCCGTTCCTCGACCGCGAGGACATAGCCGGGGCGGTTGCCGCGCAATACGGTTACCAACTCATCGAGTACGGCGACTAGCAGCAAAATGGCGCCGACGACAAAACTCATTTGCGGCACCCACAACGATACGACGATGAGGCCGTTGGACATGTCGTGGAACAGCCAGCTCTCGTAGGTGAATTTGCACGCCCAGAAAGCGAGGTAGCCGACGAATGTGGTGGCGATGGAAAGCGAGATGATTTCAAAAACATGCCGCGGGC
The DNA here is from genome assembly GCA_945906975.1 of Bordetella parapertussis. The sequence goes on from CAMDRY010000159.1 coordinate 1,971, forward strand.
GCGGGCCGAGGTTCTCCAGGAGCAGGCCGACGCGCACAAAATCGCCGCGCTTGAAAGTATGGGCCATGCCCAAAAAGGCCGATGCGGCGCAAAACCAGGCGACGAGGTCGTCCGAGCCGCCGGTGCGAAACCCGAGTTCGCGCATGGCGCTGGAGCCCACCATCACGACGAAAATCGCGAACACAAAAAACGCCGCGAGATAGCCCGCGGCGTCGTAGAGAAAGTTCAGGCTACGGCGCATGCCGTTGTTATAGCGTCGCCGTACGCCGGATCACATCTTGCGGAAGGCGTCGACCGCGGCCTGGCCGTCGGAGCCGGCTTTTTTCAGCCAGTCCTGCAGCATGGTGTCGCCGACGTTTTTCAGGTCCGAGCTGAGCTGAGCACTGGGCTTGTGGATGGTCATGCCATTTTTGGCAAGCTGCTCGAAATACCAGCCGTTTTTCTCCTGGGAGACCTTCCAGCCGCGTGCCTCGGATTCGGCCGCAACCTTGAGCAGCGCGTCCTGCGTCGCTTTGTCGAGGGCGTCGAAAGCCTTCTGGTTGACGATGATGGCGTTCTTTGGGAGCCAGGCCTGGGTGTCGTAGAAATTTTTGATGTACTCGAAGGTCTTGGTGTCAAAGCCGGTCGAGCCCGAGGACATGTAGGAGTCACATACACCGGTGGCGAGGGCCTGGGTGAGCTCGGCGGCCTGCACCGTGACGGGTTGTGCACCGACCAGCTCTGCGATTTTCGCGGTAGCAGGACTGTAGGCGCGCCATTTCAGGCCCTTCATGTCGGCGGCGCTGGCGAGCGGTTTCTTGGAGTAGATGCCCTGCGGCGGCCATGGCACCGTGAACAGCAGTTTCACGCCTTGCGCGGCAAGGAGTTTTTCCAGCGCCGGCTTGGAGGCCTTGTACAGCTTTTGCGAGTCGGCATAGCTCGTGGCAAGGAAGGGCACGCCATCGAGGCCGAACAGCGCATTTTCATTTTCAAAGTTCACCATCAGGATTTCGCCGGCCTGGGCCTGGCCGCCTTGCACCGCGCGCTTGATTTCCGGCGCCTTGAAGAGCGACGCGTTGGCGTGGACCTGGATCTTCAGCTTGCCGCCGGTGGCCTTTTCCACGTCATTGGCGAACTGCTGCACGTTTTCAGTGTGGAAGTTGCCGGTGGCGTAGGCCGTGGGCAGGTCCCACTTGGTTTGTGCGGTGGCAAGGCCGCTGGCAAAGCCCAAGGCGGTGATGATTGCAAATTTCCTGAATAGCATGATCGTCTCCCTTGATGTTGGGCCCGGGCTTGATGCGCCGAGTCAGGCACAGTGTGTCAGACGGTCCGTATTCGCGTCAATCCGGACAATTGCTTGTACGCGCTGCGGAATGTTTGCGAGTGTCGCGCGTGTTGCGAAAGTGGAAGGACGATATCGGCACCGTGGCAAAAGGTCAACAATTGCGTGGCCGCGGGGCATTTTGGCGGGCTTGCCCGCATAAGCTGCGTTGTTCAGTCGGCGAACAAGCCGGCGACCAGATCGCCGAGCGCCAGCGAGGCCGTCAGCCCGGGTGATTCGATGCCGAAGAGGTTGACGAGGCCGGGTACGCCATGGTCGCGCGGACCTTCGATCATGAAATCGCGGGCCGGCTCCGAGGGCGCCTGGATTTTCGGCCGGATGCCGCTGTAGCCGGGCGACAAGGCGCCGTCCTTGAGGTCCGGCCAGTAGCTACGGATAGCGGCATAGAATTTTTCCGCCCGCTGCGGATCGACGGTGTAATCGATCTTGTCTATCCATTCCACATCGGGACCGAAGCGCGCCTGGCCGGCGAGGTCCAGCGTCACATGTACACCCAGGCCGGCCGCCTCGGGAATCGGGTAAATCAGCCGCGAGAAGGGTGCGCGCCCGGCGAGTGAGTAGTAATTGCCCTTGCAGTAATAGCTGGGTGGCACGTGAGTCGGTGGGAAGCCCTCCAGGCTTGCCGCAACTTTTGGGGCGTGTAGTCCTGCGCTGTTGACGACGCGGCGCGCCAGCACTTGCATCGGTTGCTCGCCGCCGACCTCAAGGAGGATACCGTCGTTTTGTACGCGGCCGCCACTGACCGGTCCGGTAAAGGCGAGCATGGCGCCGTGCGCTTCAGCATCGCCTTGGTAGGCGAGCATCAGGCCGTGGCTGTCGATAATGCCGGTCGAGGGCGAGTGGAGCGCGGCGACGCAGTGCACCGCCGGTTCCATGTCGCGTACGTTCGCAAGGTCCAGGGCTGCGAGATCAGTCACGCCATTGGTTCGCCCTTGTGCCAGGATTTTTTCCAGTTGAGGAATCTGCGCCGGCGAGGTGGCGACGATCAGCTTGCCGCAGCGCTGGTGGCTGACGCCATGATCGGCGCAATAGGCGTAGAGCTGTTGCCTGCCCGCCACGCACAGCCGCGCCTTGAGCGAGCCCTTGGGATAGTAGATGCCGGCGTGAATGACTTCCGAATTGCGCGAACTGGTGTGCGTGCCTATGGCGTTTTCCGCCTCAAGCACAATGACTTCGCGCCCGGCCATGGCAAGGGCACGGGCCACGGCAAGACCCACCACCCCGGCGCCAATGACAACGGTGTCAACCTGCTCCATCGATGGGTTTTAGCAGGGGTCAGGCGATGAGGGCAAGATCCTGTACGGCGTAGCCAAGCGCGATGCTGCGCCCGAGTATCGGGTCGTGCAGCTCCATCTCGAAGCGCGGCGCCGGACGCACGCCGCCGATTGCGGCGAGCGTGCCGCAAAACAGGACGGTGCCGTCTGCCAGTTTTGCGCCGCCGGTGTACTTGTTGATGATGTCCAGATGCGGGCGCATTGCCGCGAGCGTGCCATCCTGGTAGGCCGTGCGTTTGCCATTTTCAATAATATGCGAGCGCAACACCAGCTTGTCCCAGTGGGGCAGCACGTCGCTCACGCGCCACAGCGTGCGGCCGAGCATCTTTGCACACACCTGCTTTGAAATCGCCACGGAATAGGCTTCGGTCTTGCGGTCGGTGTGGTCCGAGCCGGCGGTCACCCATAGTTCGCCATCCATGGCGACGAGCACGAACTCGGCTTCTCCGGATGTATTGGGGCCGACCACCTGCATGGTGTCGCCCTGCAGCGCCTGGTTGACGGCGCCCATGTAGTACAGGGGCGTCTTGGACGGCGCCGGTACGCCCAGCGCTTTTAGTTCCTCGATGTGGTGGTGTACGGCCGCTTCGTCGCGCGCCGTCCAGCCGCCTATGACTAGGCTTTTGACGACGAAGCTGCGCGAATCGGTTCCGGTCGGGGTGATGCAGTCAAACTGAAGGACGGTGGTTTGCATGGTATGGGGTCTGTGAAAAAGTTGCGATGGGTTGAGGGGCTCAGAGTACGGCAAGCTCGGCGTTGCGCAGGTCGGTCACCAGCATGCAGCCGGGTTTGTGGGTGATGCTGATGGGCGGTTTTGCGGTGCGGATGGCCGATTGCGGGGTCACGCCACAGGCCCAGAAAACCGGAATCTCGCCGCCCCGGATATCCACCGCATCGCCATAATCGGGCCGCGCGATATCTTTGATGCCGATCGCGGCGGGGTCGCCAAAATGCACCGGGGCACCGTGCACATTGGGGAAGCGCGTGGTTGTCTGGATGGCGCGGATCGCATCGGCGGCGACAAACGGGCGCATCGACACGACCATGGGCCCGCCAAAACGTCCCGCCGCCGTGGTGGCGATATTGGTGCGGTACATCGGCACATTGCGACCCTGTTCGATATGGCGCACCTTGAGCCCCGCCTCGATCAGCGCCTGCTCGAAAGAGAATGAGCAGCCGAGTACGAAGGTGACAAAGTCGTCGCGCCATAAGGCCATCAGGTCGTCGACTTCGCCCGCAGCTTCGCCGTCGCGGAATACGCAGTAGCGCGAGATATCGGTACGGATGTCAAGGTCCGCACCCAGGCGCGGCAGGCGCGGGTCGCCCGGTTCGCTCATTGCCAAGATCGGGCAGGGTTTTGGATTGGCCAGGCAAAAGCGCAAAAATTCCCCGGCATAGTCCTTAGTCAGGATGGCGATGTTGCCTTGCGCATATCCCGGTGTCTGCCCTGAAGTCTGGCGGTTGAACGTGCCGGCGCGAATGAGTCGGCGAAGCTCGGCGGGTTGGCTGACGATCCTTGACGTGGTACTGGTGTTAGGCATGTCGAGTCTTTGGCGGGGGGATGCTGGCTTGTATTGTAGTGGTGGCTTGCCGCCATGTCTTGTCATCATGGGAGGTGATGACGGCGTGCTGCCTTGATGGCGGGGTCGGGGCGGGATGATCGCATGGATGGGCACCTTAATTCTTAGGGATTTACTGAACAAGGGGGAAAGCCCCCTTGTACCCTTGTACCCTTGTATATTCCCCGCGTCAGAGGCAAGCCGCTCAAGGGCCTCTGTCAATGGACTCTTCCATTGGACTCTCATTGGCAGGACTTGATCAGCGCTGCCCCAGCTTACTTTAGTAAAACGATGACAAATTATCGATAAATAGCTATATTGCGCCGTTCGTCGCAACGAGCCCATACCATGGTACCTATGGCACCTACGGCAACTAGGGTACCCAGGGTGCCAATGGCACTCGCTAGACGGCCGGAGGGTTCTTCTCGCAGCGGGCGTTTTGTTGGGCGAGTTGGCGTGTTTCTTGCCGCTGCTGTCCGGTCTGTATGACCAGGCGGCCCGTGCCGCCGAATGGCTGTGAATATGTCAAACGCCGGGGCGCATAATGGGTTTGCCTGAGCAAGTGATGGAAAATGGTCCTGCGCCTTTCTTTGCATGGGATCTCGCCAATGAGTATCCCGCCACTTCAATCGCTGGCGAGGGGGATATTGAATTCGCCCAGCGCCTTGGGCGTGTTAGCGCAGGACGTGTGCGCATTTGCGTCAAGACCGACGGAGCCGCCGGACTCAACACACGCGAGCAGTTTGACGCGGTTAGCGCAGGGCGCATCATGCTGGCCGATTCTTTCGCCGGCGCGCTCGTTGCGCTTCATCCCTTGTTTCAACTGCCGTCCTTGCCATTCCTCACCCTTGGCACCGATGATGCCCGCCTGTTGTTTGATCTGGCGCGTCCGCACTACGAGGGCGTACTGGCCGGACTGGGGCAGAAATTGCTTTACGCCTCGCCCTGGCCACCGACCGGACTTTGGACGCGTTTTCCCATTGCCGACGTGCAGACCCTGAGCGGCTTGCGTGTGCGCACCTATGACGCGGGCAGTGCCCAG
>CAMDRY010000160.1 GCA_945906975.1 Bordetella parapertussis
TTTGCCGTGCGCGACATCCACGAGGTGTTCGGCGGCGGCCTGCACTTTTCAAAATGCGGCTGGGAAACCGACCTTGGCCCCGGACGGCATCCGATTTCCTCGGCCTATTTCTGGTATTTCAAAAGCCCCGGCGGCGGTCTGGTGGAGTACTACACCGACGAGGACATGCTTACGCCGGCGTGGAAGCCACGCGAATTCGAGTCCAAACCGGAGAATTTTGCCGAGTGGGCCATCCTCGGTGGCATCGACGGCGTCAGCCGCCGGCAAAAGCAGGGGCCGGCGCCGGGCGCACACACCCTGGCCGGTCAAGCCGCACGCAAGCCCGACTGAACAACTGCCGCTTAGCGGCCGCCGGAGGTTCGCGCTGAGACCACCCTCCTAGGGTCTGTACCCAGGGCCTTGGGTTTGGGCGTAGCCTAGGGCTTGGGCTTGGCCTTGATGAAGCTGATATCGCCGTAATAGGATCGCGCCTTCGTCTCGGTGTTGTCGGTGTCCGTCATGATGCCAACAGAATGGATCAAGGTCGGGTCCTCGCCAAAGGCCTTGCGATAGTCATCGAGGATGTTGCGTGTTTCCTCCAGCCATTTGCCTGCTTTGTCGCGACCGCTTTGCACCACGATCATCTTGATGCGGCCGGTGTGGCTGTTGGTAATCAGCGAATCGGGCGGCCTGCGGTTGCCCCAGATGTACATCAGCGTCGCATACGGCAGATCCTGCCCGGTGAAAGCCTTGACCTGCGCGGCGAACATGCGGTCCTCAAACGACAGTTTTGACGTGTCCCCGGAAAAGGAAACCACCACCCGCGCCGGTGAATCCTCAAACTGTCGCGTGCTGTTGTCGGCATTGGCTATCGACTGGGTGACCTTCCAGTGCCAGTGGATGCGCGGAAATTTCAGCGGGTCGACGCGCACATCGTGAACGAGTCCGGATGCCGACGAATCGGCGCTGGCGCGAATGACAGTGCGTCCGTCATAACTGACCATCTGGTATTCAGTGGGCTTTTTGAAGCGCGAAAACGTCCAGACGCGCCAGCCACCGGGCATGACCTCGCCGGGCCCGCCGGCGGAAAAATGCGTCACATCCATCACCGCGGGCAGGGCGATGCGCTCCGGCTCGGACGACAACAACACGCAACCGCCCAACAAGACAGCAAACAGCGCCCCCCCTCCTCTGACCAGCAACTTCAAAGCCATATTTTTAGTGCGCCGTTTTTTACAACGCATCCGCATAAGATCAATGAATCATTCTAACCCTGCAAAAGCTGCAGCGCCCGGCGGGCGCAGGCGGGATGCCGGTTCCCAATAGGCATGGCGCCATGTGTTACCGGGTGACCAGGTGACCAGGTGACCAAGTGACCGGATGACCGGATAAACCGGCTTGCCGGGGCAACCGGACGGGCTCCGAGCGGCCGAATCCGCCTTCGCGGTTTCGCGCCGGCTGTCGCCCCCGCGAAGGAGTAAAATCATGCTTTTCGCAGATGTGAAAGTCATACGCTGGCTGCCCGAATCCGGGCCGTGTTTGACCTCCGCATCCGATAGCCCAAACCCCGTCACCGCATTTCGCCATGGCGGCGCAGTGCCGATGCAAAGGAATCAAATTGAGGATCGAAGTTCATCTGCATGGCGACGTGCCCCTGCGGGCCGACGTAACCGCGGCGCAGGTCGAAACGGCCCTGCGCCCGCTGCTCGAGTATATCGACGAGGACAGCCTGGCCGATGTGCGCAGCGTCTACGAAGACGAACCCGGGATCCTCTACGAGGCGCAGGAGCATCTGCTGCGTGTCTGCTGGTCCGGTGATGTCGGCCGCAAGTTTGGCGAAAAGGTGCAAGCCGCACTCGCCGAACTCGCGCCCTACACCGAGCATGCCGTGGGCATGTCGCTGAGTTTTTATCACGACGATGGGCAGGATGAGTTCAGCATGCTGTTCGTCGGCCCGACACCCGAGTCGATACACGAGGCGGAGCGTCTTTACCTGGTGGAGGAAATGTCGCGCCTGCTCGGACGCCATTTTACCGAGACGGAAATCGGCGAAGTCGTGACGCTGGTGAACCAGTTGTTCACGCGCAGTCGCGGCGGTGCCGGCGCATCGGGGGTCAGCGCAAGCACGGGCCTTTCCGCCAGCGCGCGCAAACGACTGCACTGAACCTATTGCAAACCGGCGAAAAGGCTGGAAAGCCGCGCCCTGCAAGGGTTTCCAGCCTACTGCAGGCCCTGGCGTGACCGGCCAAACTCAGGACACGCCTCAGGAAACTCAGTCTGTTTTTGCGCCCTGCGCGAACCAGCGCCCCACCAGGGCACGCTCCGCATCGCTGATGCCGGTGAGGTTGCCAAGGGGCATCACCCGTGCCACCACCACCTGCTGATGGATGCGCTGTGCCTGGGCGCGTATTTGTTCGGACGTTTCGAGCGCCACACCGGCAGGCGGCGCGGCAAAACCCGGTTGCGTCGGCTTGGCGGCGTGGCAACTGATGCAGCGCGAATCGATCACCGCCTTGACCGCGGCGAACGCGACCTTTTCGCCGCCCCCCTCGGGCGCCTTGGGCGCCATCGCCACCCCGAGCAGGATAAACAGCGCCACTGCGCCAACCGGCAAGGCGAGCACCACTTTGCCTTTGTGATGCAGGTTGAAAAAGTGGCGGATCATCACCGAGGCGATCACCACCACCGCCAGCACCGCCCAGCCGTAGCGGTGGCCGTATGTCATGGGGTAGTGGTTGGACAGCATGATGAACAACACCGGCAGCGTCATGTAGTTGTTGTGCATCGAGCGCTGCTTGCCGCGTATGCCATGGATGGCATCGGGCACTGCGCCCTCGAGCATGGAGGCGATCATCTTGCGCTGGCCCGGGATGATGATCATCAGCACGTTGGCGGCCATGATGGTGCCCAGCACCGCGCCGACCTGCATATAGGCGCCGCGGCCGCCGAACACATGCGACATCGCCCAGGCGAGCACCACCACCAGCGAAAAACCGACCAACGCGAACGCCGTGCCGTTTTTCGCCAGTGGCGAACGGCACAAGCCTTCATAGACGGCAAAGCCCGACAGGATCACCGCGAGGCTGATGCCGATCGCCGCGGCCGGCGTGATATCGGCGACGCTCTTGTCAACGAGGTAGGCGCCGGCGTTGCAGTAATAGACCAGGACCAGCAGCGCGAAACCGGAAATAAAAGTCCAATAGGCCTCCCACTTGAACCAGTGCAGCTTTTCGGGCAACTGATCGGGGGCGACGAGGTACTTCTGCTTGTTGTAAAACCCGCCACCGTGTACCGACCAGATTTCTCCCGATACCCCTTTTTTGGGCGGATTCGGCGGCACAAGGTGGTTGTCCAGCCAAACAAAATAAAACGAGGCGCCAATCCAGGCTATGGCGGTAATCACGTGCAGCCAGCGCACCAGCATGCTGGCCCATTCGAGGAGGTAAGCGTCCATTCAGTTCAACTTTCTGGCGTCAAAAGGGGGGAATACGGCGGCAAGGGTCGGCGCGTTACCGCGTCGGGGCAGCCGAAAAGTTCGTCGCTCCGGCTCAGGCAGCCCAAGCATACGTTGCCGCGCGCGGTGGCATCAAGCCCCCGGCCGGGCCTTCTGCCAAACGGCACCACTTCAGTGCCCGCCGCCAGCAAAAGGGGCGGGACGCCAGATCAGTGACTGTCGCCCCACCCCATTTTGGACGCCCCAGATCGCCGCCAAGCCTGCCAGCGCATTTCCGCCCGCGAACCGGACATAGCCCAATCGCCGCCCTCAAATTGGTCCCCACTACGCCATTCTGCCCGGGGAAAAGCTTTTAATGGTTTCACCGCTTAGCGCAAATAAGGCAGCGCAGCCGCAACGAATCGGCGGCTTGCATGAAGAGCAGGCCAAGTTTCTTGATTTTCCGATGAAATCATGTTCAGATTTGGTCATAAACCAGTCTTGGTCGGCATCCGGAAACAGGGTTACCCCGCCCCGCCTCTCAGCCCCGCGTTCCGGCTTCAAGTCTGTATAAAATCAGGACATTTCGCCGATACGTAAAAAAGCCTCCCAGACCACGTCCATGACCCGCTCATGGCACGCCGATTGCTGAAGTCAATTGCTGAAGTACCATTGTTAATCCAGCCAGAACCAAGCCAGTACCCGTTATCGCCTAGAACTGAATAAATCGAACAACCCGAAAAATCAGGAGAACGCGCATCATGACCTCTTTCACCCAAATCACCCGCCGCGGCTTTGCCGCTGCGCTTGCTGCCCTTGCCCTTACCCTTGCGGCGCTGTCAGGCCCGACCTTCGCCCAGGCCCAGCCACTGACCAAGATCCGCTTCGTCCTCGACTGGCGTTTCGAAGGCCCGGCCGCGCTCTTCCTTGTAGCCAAGGCGAAAAAATATTTCGAGCAGGAAGGCCTCGATGTCACCATAGACTCGGGTTCGGGCTCCGGCGCAGCGGTCAACCGTGTCGCCTCGGGCGCCTATGAGATGGGCTTTGCCGACATCAGCGCGATGATCGAATTCATGGCCACCAACCAGGCCAACCCGGGCGCACGCATGCAGGCGGTATATATGGTCTACGACTATTCGCCGGCCGCCGTGTTCGCGATGAAAAAATCAGGCATTACCAAACCCTCCGACCTGAACGGCAAGAAACTCGGCGCTCCGGTGTTTGATGCCGGACGCAAGGCCTTCCCGATGTTTATCAAGGCCAACAATCTCGATTCGAGCAAGATCACCTGGACCGCCATGGAACCGGCACTGCGCGAAACCATGCTGGTGCAGGGCCAGGTGGATGCCATCACCGGCTTCACTTTCACCAGCCTGCTTAACCTCAACGCGCGCGGCGTCAAGGACGAGGATGTGGTGATGATGAAGTACGCCGACAACGGCGTGAAACTCTACGGCAACGTGATCATCGCCAGCCAGAAATTCATCGACCAGAACCCCAAGGCGGTCGCCGGCTTTCTGCGCGCCCTCACCCGCGGCATGAAGGACGGCATCGCCGATCAGGCTTACGCCATCCAGGTCTTGAAAGAACGCGACCCGCTCATCAACGTCGCACTGGAAACGCGCCGGCTCAAGATGGCCATCGATGACTCCATCGGCACGCCCGGCTTCAGGGCCGACGGCATAGGCGCGATCAACAAGGTGCGCTTCGAGGACACCGTCGCCCAGGTGGTGTCCGCCTTCGGCATCAAGCAGGCGCCAAACGCGGACAACATGTTCAATTCAAGCTTTCTCCCGCCCAAGTCGGAACGGCAGATTTTCCCCAAGTAAGGCCACGCTGATCCGCAAGCCCCTCCCGCCCGGGAGCAACAAGGCGGCAGGGGCTTTTTTTCGATTCTTACCAGGAAGCACTATGGCTCACGCATTTGTCGAATTCGACAAGGTCGATCTCGCCTACGACGAAACAAGCGGCAACGCCATCGAGGACATCTCGATGACCATACGCGAGGGCGAATTCATCGCCATCGTCGGGCCAAGCGGCTGCGGCAAATCCACTTTCATGAAACTGTGCACCGGTCTCAAGGCACCGACCAAGGGCACGGTCATCGTCGACGGCCGTGAAGTCGGCGGTCCGCTGAAGATTGTCGGCATGGCTTTCCAGAACGCCACGCTGCTGCCCTGGCGCACGACGCTGGACAACGTGCTGCTGCCGCTGGAAATCGTCGAGCCCTACCGCTCCAGTTTCAAACAGAAAAAAGCCGAGTACGTCGAGCGCGCCAAAGCCCTGCTCAAGACCGTGGGTCTCGAGGGCTACGACGACAAATTCCCCTGGGAACTTTCGGGCGGCATGCAGCAACGGGCCTCGATCTGCCGCGCCCTCGTGCACGAACCCAAATTGCTGATGCTCGACGAGCCCTTTGGCGCGCTCGACGCCTTCACCCGCGAAGAGCTGTGGTGCGTGCTGCGCGACCTCTGGGCGCTGAAAAAATTCACCGTGGTGCTGGTCACCCACGATTTGCGTGAGGCGAGCTTTCTCGCCGACAAGGTGTATGTGATGAGCAAACGTCCGGGCAGAATGCTGGTCGAGCGGCACATCGATATCGAGCGTCCGCGCGACCTCGAGGTCACTTACAGCGACAAATTCACCTCCATCGTGCTCGAATTACGCGAGCACATCGGCCACATCAGAAAAACCTGACCGGCGCATATCATGGCAAAACAACACAAACTCGAACCCTACGCCCCGTGGATCGCGCTGGCGATCATCCTGCTGACCTGGGAGGGATCTTGCCGGCTGTTCGGCATTTCGGAGTTCATTTTTCCCGGCCCCATCGGCATCGTGCTGTCGCTCAATGAGTTCGCCGGCCCCATCACCAACCATGCTCTGCAGACCTTCTGGACCACCATGGCCGGCTTTGGCCTCGGCGTGATCGTCGGCACGCTGCTTGGCTTTCTCATCGGGTCCTCGCGCTTTCTCTACAACGCACTCTACCCGCTGATGGTCGGCTTCAACGCCATTCCCAAGGCCGCCTTCGTTCCGGTGCTGGTGGTGTGGTTCGGTATCGGCACGGTGCCGGCCATCCTCACCGCTTTCCTGATCTGCTTTTTCCCCATCACGGTGAACGTGGCCACAGGCCTTGCGACGCTGGAACCGGAACTGGAGGACGTGTTGCGTGCACTGGGCGCGAGCCGCATCGACGTGTTGCTCAAGGTCGGCCTGCCGCGCTCGCTGCCCTACTTTTTTGCCTCACTCAAGGTCGCCATTACGCTCGCCTTCGTCGGTTCCGTCGTATCCGAAACGGTGGCGGCCAATGAGGGCATCGGCTACCTGATGATGTCCGCCGGCTCACAAATGCGCATGCCGCTCGTTTTTGCCGGACTGGTGGTGATCAGCGCCATGGCGATGGTGATGTACGAAGTATTCGCGGTGCTGGAGCGGCGCATGACCGGCTGGGCCACACGCGGCATGAACGCATCGAACTGAGTTTCGCGCCCCCCTGAGTTTCGCCCCCCTGAGTTTCGCGCCCCGTAAGGGCAGGCGCACCGCACAAGGCCGGCGGTGCGCACAGCACAGGTTGTGAAACCGCGAAGCCGTGAGCCCGTGAAACCGGTCAGGTCAGGGTGACGCGGGCAAACTTGCGCTTGCCCACCTGCAGCACCACTGTGGCGCCTGCAACGAGCTTGAGCTCGCGATCGCTGACGCGTTCGCCATCGAGCCGC
>CAMDRY010000161.1 GCA_945906975.1 Bordetella parapertussis
CTGCCGAACATCCGCCCCACCCGCGTATGGGTTGCGCCGGACGACCATACGGACGAGCAGGACGGCCTGTCCACCGCGTACGATGCGGTGGTGAGTCTGGTGAAACAATTGGGCGGCCGGCTCGACACCAACGACAAACCGGCGCAGGACTCGCTTTGCGTCGTCACCCCGCTCGGCCATGACGCGAGCAATGTCGCCGCGGACCTTGAGCTCGATCCGCGCCGCACCATCGCGCTCGATCCGCTGATGGGTTTCACCAAGCACCGCGTGGTGATGTCCACCATCCTCACCGAACCTTCGATGCGCGACGCCGCGCTCGGGCTGTTCGGCTCCGACGGCGTGCCGGCCTCGGCCATCCGCGATTCGGCCGGCTTTGTGTCGCAACGCGTCGTGGCGCACATCATCAACATCGCCTGCGACATCGCCCAGCAGCGCATCGCCTCACCCGCGGACATCGACCTTGCCGTCACGCTCGGCCTGGGTTATCCGCAGGGCCCGCTCGCCTGGGGGGACGCGCTTGAGGCGACACGCGTGCTGCAAATCCTCGAAGGTCTCGAGTCCTATTACGGCGACCCGCGTTACCGCCCCAGCCCCTGGCTGCAGCGGCGTGCGCGGCTCGGCGTATCATTGCTCACACCAGACGCCTAGAACATTCACGTTCCGCCGCCTGGACGCTCTAAAAAATCAAATCCGGAGACACACCGTCATGAACGCCCCCGCACGCAAAGCCAAGGCCAGCTTCAACTGGGCCGATCCGCTGCTACTCGACCAGCAGCTCACCGAAGACGAGCGCATGGTGCGCGAAGCCGCCCAAGCCTATTGCCAGGAGAAGCTGCTGCCGCGCGTGCTCGAGGCCTTTCGCCACGAAAAAACCGACCCGGCGATTTTCACCGAGATGGGCGCACTCGGCCTGCTCGGCCCCACCATTCCCGCCGAGTACGGCGGCGCCGGACTCAACTATGTCTGCTACGGCCTGATCGCGCGCGAAGTGGAGCGTGTCGATTCGGGCTACCGCTCGATGATGAGTGTGCAAAGCTCCCTCGTCATGGTGCCGATCAACGAATTTGGCACAGAAGAGCAAAAGAAAAAATACCTGCCCAAACTGGCCACCGGCGAGTCGATAGGCTGCTTCGGCCTGACCGAACCCAACCACGGCTCCGACCCGGCCGGCATGCTGACGCGCGCGCGTACGGTGGCCGGCGGCTACAGCCTGAGCGGCAGCAAGATGTGGATCTCCAACTCACCCATCGCCGACGTGTTCGTCGTCTGGGCCAAGACCGACGATGGCGAGATCCGCGGCTTCGTCCTGGAAAAAGGCATGAAGGGCCTGTCCGCCCCGGCCATTCACGGCAAGTTCGGCCTGCGCGCCTCGATCACCGGCGAAATCGTCATGGACAAGGTTGAAGTGTCCGAAGCGCAGTTGCTGCCCAAGGTCAAAGGCCTCAAAGGCCCCTTCACCTGCCTCAACTCGGCGCGCTTTGGCATCGCCTGGGGTGCGCTTGGCGCCGCTGAGGACTGCTGGCACCGTGCGCGCCAGTACGTCATGGACCGCCACCAGTTCGGCCGGCCGCTCGCCGCCAACCAGCTCATCCAGAAAAAACTTGCCGATATGCAGACCGAAATCACCATGGGCCTGCAGGGCTGCCTGCGCCTTGGCCGCATGAAGGACGAGGGCACGGACTCGCCGGAGATAACCTCCATCATGAAACGCAACTCCTGCGGCAAATCGCTAGACATCGCCCGCATGGCGCGCGACATGCTCGGGGGCAACGGCATCTCCGACGAATTCGGCATCATCCGCCACATGGTCAACCTCGAAGTGGTCAACACCTACGAGGGCACGCATGATATCCATGCATTGATCCTGGGTCGGGCGCAGACGGGCATCCAGGCCTTCCAATAAGAAGCGACGGAAAAATTGAATACTCTGTCATTGCGAGGAGCAAAGGGACGAAGCAATCCCGCCATCCATGCCAAGCGCCGCGACAATAACGCCGATCTGTCATTGCGAGGAGCACCGCAACGCCGCAATCTCGCCATCCGTGCCAAGCACCGCGACAATCATGCCGATCTGTCATGGCGAGGAGCAAAGCGACGAAGCAATCTCCTGGCATTCTCGAGCGCTATGCAAGCATGTTGAGATTGCTTCGCTACGCTCGCAATGACATAAGCTTGGCTTGAAATAAACCCAAATTAAGATGCCCACACCCAGCCCCCGCCGCAGCCGCAAACTCGCCAAACCTCTGGAAGAGGCGTTGCGCAAACGTCTGCGCGATGGCAGCGGCGACGCACCGCCGGATCTCTTTCCGGCCGAACTCGACGCGGCACTCGATGCCGCCGTAGGGCGACTGATGGCCGACCGCCTCGGCGCGAAAAAGCACTAGCGCAACCGGGAAGCGCACCCGCCCGCTCCGATCACCCCCGTCGCGCTTCGAACTTGAATTCGCACAATGGCTGGAAACCCGCGCCTGGCGGCCATTTCCAGCCTATGTTCGCTGCTCAGACAGCCCGCAGATGCCAGCCCCGCGGCCGTAAAAACGCTTCGATACCCTGCCCGGACAGCGTCACCCCCACACCGGAATGCCCCACGCCCGACCAGGGAAGGCGCGCACTGACACGGCCGCAGCAGTTCCAATACGCCGAGCCCGAGCGCACCTGCGACAACACGCGTTCGGCACGACGGCCGTCGCGGGTGTAAATCCCGGCGGTAAGTCCGTAGCGCGTGTCGTTCATCAAGGCCACCGCCTGGGCATCGTCACGCACCTTGCGCAGTCCGATAATCGGACCAAAACTCTCTTCGTGCATCAACTCGGTGTTCTGACCGGCATCGCCAAACACCGTCGGCGCAAACCAGTTGCCCTTGCCACCGGGGGCGAGCAAGGGACTGCCGCCAAGCAAGAGCTTCGCGCCTTTGCGCTTCGCATCGGCGACCTGGTGCTTGAGCAAGGCCAGTTGCGGCGGGCGTGCAAGAGGACCGATATAGGTGTTCTCGTCTGCGGGGTCGCCGATGCGAAAGGCCTTTACCTCGGTGACAAAGGCCGCCACGAATGCGTCATAAATTTTTTCGTGCGCATAGATGCGCTCAACCGCGCAGCAACTCTGGCCGTTGTTGTCGAAGGCACCGCGGGCGAGCTCTACCGCGACCGCCGGCACATCGACATCCTCGCAAACATAGACCGGATCCTTGCCCCCGAGCTCCAACTGCACCCGCACCATGCGGCCGGCGACATCGCGCGCACTCTTCACACCGGTGGCGTGTGAACCGGTAAAAAAAACGCCGTCAATATTCTGTTTTACCAGCGCGCCACCGGTTTTCCCGCCACCGATAAGCGGAATGAACACCTCTTGGGGAACCCCGCTCGCATGCAACAGGCGTGCAATCTCCAGCCCGCTCAGCATGGCGTGTTCTGAGGGTTTGTACAGCACGGCATTACCCGTCAGCAATGCCGGCACAAAGACAGCGGCGCCCGCCAGATACGGGTGGCTCCAGGTACCAATGTGGGCGATGACGCCCAGCGCTTCTTGCGAGATCATTTCTTTCAGATCCTGCGCAGCCTCCTCGAATACCACGCTGTTGCGCAGCCGCGGCTTGGTGTTGGCGATGAAAAAATCAATGCGCTCCAGCACGTCCGCAAGCTCCTTCCGCGCTTGGGATATGGGTTTGCCCGTCTCGCTGCTGAGTATTTTCGCCAGTGCTTCGCGCTCGGACATAAGCGCCGTTCGGAAGCGCTTTATCGCCGCCACCCGTTTGCTGAAAGGCGCACGGCTCCAGGCCGGCTGCGCCTCGCGCGCCATCTCGTATTTACGCCCGACCTGCAGCAGGCCATCCTCGGCAAGAATGCGCAGTTGCCTGCCCGTCGCAGGATTGGTGATTTTGAGCGTCATTTTCCGCCAGCTTTCTGAAGAAATTCTTTGAGAATGGGCGTGTTGTCGATGAGGCTGGCGTCGTTGGGATCCTGGAACTCCGGATGCCATTGCACGCCCAGAACCCAGGCCTTGCCGATGTGGCGTACCGCCTCGATCACGCCATCGGGTTCCGCACGCGCCTCGACCGCCAATCCGTGGCCAAGGTCTTTGACCGCCTGATGGTGCACTGAATTGATCTTGTAGCTGCGGTCGTGCTCATACCAGCGTGAAAGCCCGCTCCCGGCTTCGATGCGCATGGCGTGGAAATTCTGGTCGTAGATTTTCCAGTTGCGATGCGCCAGCGCCTGCGGCTGCTGCGTGCCGATATCCTGGTAGAGCGTACCG
Source organism: Bordetella parapertussis (assembly GCA_945906975.1). The sequence goes on from CAMDRY010000161.1 coordinate 4,252, forward strand.
CCAAAAGCGACGTTGATGAGTTGCGCGCCACGGCAGATGCCCAGCACCGGTTTGCCCGCCGCCATGAACGCGTTGAGCAATCCGATTTCGTAAAGATCCCGGATACGGTCACCGTTCCACTCGGGCTTCATCGGCACCTCATCGTAGCTCGCCGGACAGACATCCGCGCCGCCCTGCAGAACCAGCCCGTCGAGTTCGCGCGCGTAATCGGCCGCCGTGACCCTGCCCCTGCGCGTATCGCCCTCCGGCGAAGGAATCACCACCGCGAGCGCGGCCGGCTTGCCGCGTGATTCATGCGACATCACCCAATGGAGGATCGATTGCTCGCTATATTGCAGGGTCTTGCCCTTGAACAGATCGCGTTTCGGGTCGGGATGAAAAAAGCCGGCCGACAGGCCGATTTTAAGCATGGCTTAGCGCACCGCGCCAATGGGCGTGGCCGCGCCAACGCAAGACGCGCGTGCCGCGCCGCAGCGCTGCCGTTGCGCGCGAACCCACACCATGCGGCAAACATCCACCGGCGCCCGTTTGCAATCACTGGCCATCCGCCCCCCCCTTTTGACAACCCGGCGCATTATGCCGACAATTTCCGCACAGCGAGTCGCATAATGCCGCGTTGACCCTGCGACACCGGGCATGAGAAAATAAGAACTGGATTGCGCGGCTAGCTCAGGGGTAGAGCATCGCCTTCACACGGCGGGGGTCGGGGGTTCGAAACCCTCGCCGCGCACCACCTGAGTTTGAAGAAATAATTAAACAGTCTTAGCCGGCGTTTTACCTAGCAGCCGACTTATTGGCCACGTGACACGTGACACTTGACACTTGAAACGTGCGTCTTCGCCCAATCCGGGCAATTCGGCGGGCAAAGACAAACGCGCGCGGCAAAAAGCGCCGGCCATAGCGCATCTTGATTGCGCGATGGGACGGAAATCATCGGGACCTGCGTCTGTCTTATATCCACCAAAGACGCGGACGCAATCCAGCCGTAGAATGATGGCCGTTGGAAGGTTGGCAGAGTGGTCGATTGCACCAGTCTTGAAAACTGGCAAGGGGCAACCCTTCGTGAGTTCGAATCTCACACCTTCCGCCAAGTTCGCATCCGGCTTCGTTCAAAGACATTCTCACCGACACTCGGCCCGAATCCTGTCCACGGCCTGACGCCACGCATTAAGTCGCTCGTCGTCCCTCTCAAGAAGTAGGGCAAGCACCTCAACCTCCGGGAACCCGGCTCTAGTCAGTTCGTCAAAGTAGTGTCGACCAATTCTTGACACCAAATTCTTTGCGTCTGATTCTGATAATGCCTTTGCCTGTTGCAGATATTCACCTTTTAATAGACTAATCTTCTCGCGCCCCATCGGCGTAGATAAAACCGCAGCATATTCAGCATTGAAATCGTTCATGGTCGAGTCCTTCTGACGATTCAGCGTCACCGATAAAATTCAAATTTAAAAATAGCACCCGCGACCGTGACAAAACAGATCGGACCGGTGTTTATTTAGCTGCCACCTTGACTGACTTTGCCCCCCCTGTTTCACCGTCAGAAATCGAGCGTGAAACGGGCTTGGGAAGAGATCCTTCGTCCCCCCGGCAATGCGCAGCCCGCCGTGATCTGGTGCGCCCTATGACCCACAATCGAATACGCGAACGCAAAGCGCTGCGCGTCATCGGTGTGAGGCCAGTGCCTATTCGTAGCGGTCTATGGCGCGTTTGATCCCTAGGCTGCTAGGCTTGGCGAGCTTTTATTTTTTGACTTTTTTAACCATTGCACTTTTGACAGTCCGATTGCTGGCCGGACTTTTCATTGACGACTTGGCCTTGATCAATGTCCCTGTTGCTGATTTCTTTACGGCCTTGGGTTTAGCTAAATCTATCGGGGCAGCTCTCTCTTTTGGCTTAACTTTAGAATTCACAGTTTTTTTAGGCAGACTCGGTTTTGCTCGACTGCTCTTGGCTGCCTTTTGCTTCTGCGCTTGGCTTGGCGACTTCTTTTTTGAAGTCCGGCTGGGCGCGGGTTTGATCACCTCACTATCTTTATTCGCCGCCTCCCTTCCCAGTTTCTTAGCCGCCTTCAATTCCCTTTTTAAATGTTTTGCGGCCTTTTTTTAGGCACGTTTTGCTTCTTTTTCGGCCCTCTTTTTCTCGCGCTTTACTTTCTTTGCGGCTTTCTCGTCTTCCGTACTGGATTTTTTCTCGATCTTTCCTGACTGTTCTTTTAGTGTCTTTTCCATGTCAACTCCGATCAATATTCTTGAATATGCAAGCTTCGGTGAACCTCATTAGGACTTGCCCTCTTTAGGACCTGCCATCTTTAAGACTTGTCCTCTTACTAAGTAAGGTAAGGGCCCTGATATCCACCATACTAAGATGTGAAGTTAATGTGAACTAATGTTAAGTTCATGTGAATTTTTTATAACAATACTCTAAAAATAGTACTGCAGGTATTTGTTACAAAGATAAATATATAAAACTTTATCGTGTAGTGCGCATCCCATAGGGTCAAAAAATAGCAAGCTCCTGAAAATGCGATAGTTTTGGGCTGCGCGCGGTCGAATGCCGCCGCCAGGCCCTTGGGTGAAGTCCGCAGGAACCCACGCCAAGCCCCGTGAACACAGGGTGGAACACATGGTAGTAGACAAAAAATATCAAGCACAGAATGGCTTGGTATTTTAAGGCGGTGAAGTGAGCGCCCGCGCATACACAATTGGACTGTTAGGGCTGGCGCGGCCGTTGTGCGTGTGTGTGTGGGGGGGCCTGAAGCAGCCATTGGCCACCCACAGGCTCGAAGGTGCCATGCCGGTCGCGAGGATTTTCCCCAGGCCAAAAGTGATAAGTGACAAGTGACGAGTGACAAGTAACTTTTATCCGGATAGAAATT
>CAMDRY010000162.1 GCA_945906975.1 Bordetella parapertussis
ATAGGGCGGCAACGAATCACCGCACCCGTCGTGACCGGGAACGGGGTTATGACAAGCACATCTACCGGATCGCCGTCCATCGACAGCGTTTTGGGTACGTAGCCGTAATTGCACGGGTAATGCATCGAGGTCATCATGAAACGATCGACAAACAAGGCGCCCGTCGCCTTGTCCACTTCGTACTTAACCGGGTCGGCATTCATCGGGATTTCAATAATGACGTTGAAATCATCCGGAACAGCCAGGCCGGAGCTGACGCGGTCGAGATTCATTGGTCGGACCTACGGGGTCTTGCGAATTCCACCCAACAAGGCGGCCACCTGGCGCACCGGCCTGCTGGAAGAACGCGGCGCATCGGGCTGCTGCGGCTGCGACGACGCCGGCGCCACCTGGGGCTCGTAGGGTTTGCTGAACAAGGGATCCTGCGGCTTGCCGGCCTGACGTGAACTGGCTAGCGGCCGCTCACTGCGCTCGGCATGGGCGGGACGCGCTGCGCGCTCCGGACGCTCAGCGCGCGTGAGGCTGGGGCGTTCGCCACGACCGCGCCCGCCGCCACCGTCCCGAGCTTCACGACCGCGACCGGGTGAATACGAAGGCACCTCGCGCGCATTGGGCTCGAAGCCCGGAACGAGGCTTTGCGGAATCGACTGCTTGATGATTTTTTCGATCGCGCCCAGCCGGTCGTGCTCTTCCGAGCACACCAGCGAGATCGCCTCGCCGGTCGAGCCGGCACGGCCGGTTCGACCGATACGATGGACATAGTCCTCGGGCACGCTAGGTAGTTCGAAATTCACCACATAGGGCAATTCAACGATATCCAGACCGCGTGCCGCCACATCGGTGGCCACCAGCACGCCAACCTTGCCAGTCTTGAACTCCTCCAGCGCCTGCATGCGCTCGCTTTGCGTCTTGTCGCCGTGGATCGCCGCGGCATGCACACCCTCGTGATTGAGTTGGTAGGCAAGCCGGTTGGTGCCAAGACGCGTGCCGCAAAACACCAGAACCTGGTTGAGGTTGCGCGATTTTATGAGGTGCACCAGCAACTCGCGCTTTTTCTCGCGCGCGACCGGATGAACGATGTGAGTGATGAGTTCGGTGACTGCATTGCGCCTCGCAACCTCGATCAGCACCGGGGCGTTGAGCATCGCATCGGCGAGTTTCTTGATTTCATCCGAGAAAGTCGCCGAAAAAAGCAGGCCCTGTCGCTGTTTGGGCAAAAGACTGATGATGCGCTTGACGTCTGGAATAAAACCCATGTCGAGCATGCGGTCGGCCTCATCGAGCACCAGCACCTCGACCTGCGACAGGTTGATGGTGCGCTGTTGCACGTGGTCGAGCAGGCGGCCCGGCGTGGCGACCACGATTTCGACGCCGCTTCTTAGCGCCTGCGTCTGCGGATCCATATTGACGCCGCCGAAAATCTGCACGCTTTTGATGGGCAGGTACTTGGCGTAAGTTTTGACACTCTCCTCGACCTGCGCCGCAAGCTCGCGCGTGGGGGCAAGAATCAGCGCGCGCACCGGATGGCGCGCCGGCGAAGCTGATGTGTTGGCGTGGCGGGCAAGCCGCTGCAAAATAGGCAGCGTAAAGCTGGCGGTCTTGCCTGTGCCGGTCTGGGCGCCGCCCATCATGTCGCGTCCGGACAGAACGATCGGGATGGCCTGTGCCTGGATTGGCGTAGGCTGGGTGTAGCCACTCTCTTTTACCGCCCTCAGCAATTCGGGCAGCAGGCCTAACTCGTCAAAAGACGTGGCGTGCGGGGTGTCGCTCATACGCTCCTAGGGTAATTCTTCGTTTCAGCGTGCCCAGAACTCGTGCGGGTTACGCGAGTTACGCAAATTACGCTAGGCTCACGGTGACACGAATGCTTGCGGGTGCCGTTAAGCACAAACCGCGTACACGAATAAGTCCGAGAGTATAGCAGACCCACCCTGTGAAGCTCCGCGCCCGCCTTGTACGCCGCCATTTCAGCGATTTCCCCAGTTTGGTGCGCCCCGGGGATGATTCCCCCCGTATAATCCGGCCCTTTTCCGCTCCGGCATGCCGATTTGATCACTCTGCGCAAACTCACCCTGCAACGCGGCATCAAAGTGCTGTTGCGCGATGTCGACCTGATGGTTCACGCCGGCATGCGCATCGGACTTGTCGGCGCCAACGGCTGCGGCAAATCGAGCCTGTTCGCGCTTATGCTGGGCGAGTTGCATTCGGAGACCGGCGACCTTGACATGCAGGCGGGCCTCACCATAGCCCACGTCGCCCAGGAAGTGCCATCGACCATACAAGCGGCGATCGAATACGTCACTGACGGCGACACCGCGCTTCGCGCCATAGAGGCGGCCATCGCCGCCGCCGAAAAAAGCGGCGATGGCGAGCGCTTGGCGCTCGAACATGAACGCTACGAACACGCCCTGGGCTATGGCGCGGCCGCACGCGCCGCCGCGCTGATGCACGGGCTCGGGTTTTCAGCCAGCCAGCAAACCACACCCGTGGCCGAATTCTCCGGCGGATGGCGCATGCGCCTTAACCTGGCACGGGCGCTGATGTGCCGCTCCGATGTGCTGCTGCTGGACGAACCAACCAACCACCTCGATCTTGACGCCGTCATCTGGCTTGAAAACTGGCTGCGCAACTACCGCGGCACCTTGTTTTTGATTTCCCACGACCGAGAATTTCTTGATGCGGCGGTCACCTCGATCATTTACGTCGAACTGCAGAAACTCAAGCTCTACACCGGCAACTACTCCGATTTCGAGGTTCAATACGCCTCCCAACTGGCAAACCAGCAGTCGGCCTACCAGAAACAGCAACGCGAAATCGCCCACCTGCACTCCTACGTCGAACGCTTCCGCGCCAAAGCAACCAAGGCGCGCCAGGCGCAAAGCCGCATGAAAGCGCTGGCGCGCATGGAAATCATCGCCCCGGCCCACGTCGACACCCCCTTCACCTTCCGGTTCGCCGACATCAGGGCAAGCCCCAACCCGCTGCTCTCCCTCGAGGACGCCGTAGCCGGCTACGGCGACAAGACGGTCATACAGAGCACCACACTGTCCATTCCCGAGGGCTCGCGCATCGGCCTGCTTGGCGCCAATGGCGCGGGCAAATCGACATTAATCCAGACGCTCGCCGGCATGCTGCCCCCGATCGCCGGAAATCGGCGCGAGGGCAAGAACCTGAAAATCGGCTACTTCGCCCAGCACCAACTGGAGGCCCTGCGCAATGACGAGAGTCCGCTGCGCCACCTGATGCGCCTTGAGCCCACCGCGCGCGAACAGGACTTGCGCGATTTTCTCGGCAGCTTTGACTTTCGCGGCGACATGGTCAGCGGCACCGTCGAGTATTTTTCAGGCGGTGAGCGCGCGCGCCTGGCGCTGGCCATCATCGTGCGCCAGCAACCCAACCTGTTGCTCCTCGACGAACCGACCAACCACCTTGACCTGGATATGCGGCACGCGCTGACGCTGGCGCTCTCAGAATACGAGGGCGGCCTGGTTCTGGTTTCCCATGACCGCCACCTCATCCGCACCACCACTGACACGCTGATGCTGGTCGCCGACGGCCGCGTCCAGCCATTTGATGGCGACCTCGACGATTACCGTGACTGGCTCACCGAGGCACGCGCCGGCCAGAAAACCGGCACTGGCGACGACGGTGGCACCGTCAACCGCCGCGACCAGCGCCGTAACGAAGCGCAGGCGCGCAACGCGTCATTTGCCAGGAAAAAAGGCGTGCTGCGCAAAGTCGAAGCAGCGGAAAAACGTATGGCGCAACTCTCAAACGAAAAAGCGCGACTCGCAGCACTGCTGGCAAGCGAAGGGTTCTACACAGGAGATGACCGCGAGAAAATCCAGGCGGCCCTATTTGAAGCAGCGCGTGTTGACGGTGCGCTGCAACAGGCAGAAGGCGAGTGGCTGACGCTGCAGGAAGAACTCGAGACAATGGGCGTGGAATAAGCGGCCTCCGGCCACCGACAGCCGGCCCTCGCCCGGTCACGCCCGGTCACGCCATCGCTGCAAGACACCAGCTGGAAAGTCTTACCTGGAGCCGATTTCCAGCACATTAGCGCATCGAGCAGCGCTAATTGAGCAGTTTTGGCGCGACATCCGCGGTGCTCGCGGCCATTGAACCGGGCAGGACCAAAGGCATATCCCACTCCGCTTTCATCACCGCCTGGTGCAGCAGGCTGGTGATGCCGTGCACCAGCTTGTAGTCAAGACCCAGATTGAGTCCTTGCCCCTCGCGCGGCAACAGCGTGAGCACGTTCTGCCCCTCGGCCGAGCGCCCGCTGCTCATACGCACCACCAACCTGGGCTCGGTACCCAGCGGGTAGCTGTCAGCCTCTTCTTTGTAGGGGGTGGCAAAGTCGGCCTGCGCCAACGCCTTCTCGTGCTCCAAGCCCAGCAGCGCCTTGCGCGCTTCGGGCGCCGCCTGCGTGGCGATTGCCGGTGCGGTCTCCGCCATCTTGATCAGGATTGGCCATAACAGCCTGACGCAGCGGCGCGTCAACCACAGCCGCAACTCGGCCCCTTCATTGGTGGCGAAACGCGCCAGCAAACGGTCTTGTTCAGCGTTGAACTCGATTTTGACCTGGCGGATATTCATGGGCAAAATTTTAACCGTGTTTCAGCCACGCAAAGACGGTGCTGGGGACACACCAAATAAAAAAGCGGGCAAGCCCGCTTTTTTATTTTTCCAGGAAAGCCCGATGAAAAACGGCTTACTTGGCTTCCTTTTCCATGAGCTTGTCCACGAGGCCTGCCGGTACTTCGGCGTAGTGGGCAAATTCCATGGTGAAGGTGCCGCGACCGCTGGTGGTGGAGCGCAGGAAGTTGATATAGCCGAACATCTCGGCCAACGGGACAAAGCCCTGCACAAACGCTGACGGGCCCTTCTGGCCCTGGTCGGTGACCTGACCGCGACGACGGTTGATGTCGCCGATGATGTCGCCAAGATACTCCGCTTCGGTCACCACCTCGACGCCCATCACCGGCTCGAGCAGCTTGGGCTTGCCCATCCTGTGCGCCTCGCGAAAGCAGCTGCGGCCGGCGATTTCAAATGCCAGCGCCGAGGAGTCGACGTCGTGGAATTTGCCATCGAGCAGGCGCGCCTTGAAGTCGACGACTTCGTAGCCGGCGATCTGGCCCTTCTTGCTCTCGGTGCGGATGGCATGCTCGACCGCGGGGATGTATTCGCGCGGAATACGGCCGCCGGTGACCTCATCCGAGAAATGCACGCCCTCGCCGGCACCGAGGGGCTCGAACACCATTTTCACCTCGGCGAACTGGCCCGAACCGCCCGATTGCTTTTTGTGCGTGTAGATATGCTCGACAATCTTGCCGAAGGCTTCGCGAAAGCTGACCTTGGGCTTGCCCATCACCGCCTCGACGCCAAGCTCGGTACGCATGCGGTCGATGGTGATCTCAAGGTGCAACTCGCCCATGCCGCGCAACACCGTCTGTCCGGTCTCCTGGTCGACGTTAAGACGCAATGACGGGTCAGCCTTGACCATTTTGTAGATCGCGGTCGACATCTTGTCGATGTCGGCACGCGTCTTGGGCTCGACCGACACGCTGATAACCGGGTCGGGAAAGCGCATGCGCTCCAAGAGTACCGGATGGTCCGGGTCGCACAGCGAATCGCCGGTCTCGGTGTCCTTCATCGACACGAAGGCGCAGATGTCACCGGCGCGCGCTTCATCGATATCCTTGGTGATGTTGGCCTGCACCTCGACGATGCGACCAATACGCTCTTTTTTGCTGCGCGTGACGTTGTAAAGGTTGTCGCCCTTCTTGATCACACCGGAATAAACACGCACAAAGGTGAGCGTGCCGAACTGGTCGTTGATGACCTTGAAGGCCAGGGCGCGCGCCGGGGCCTCGTCCGTGACTTCCTGCACGCCAACCGATTTGCCGTCCTCGTTCACCAGCGTGATGCCACCATTCTCGCCCGGGTAGGGCATGTAGTCGATCACGCCATCGAGCAGCTGCTGCACGCCCTTGTTCTTGAACGACGAGCCGCAGAAAATCGGCATCAGCTGGCCGCTGACCACACCCTTGCGGATGCAGGCCTTGAGCACGGCCGGATCGAACTTGTCGTTTTCGACAAATTCCATGAAGGCGTCGTCATCGAGCGCCAGTGCCGACTCGAGCATTTCCTTGCGCAGCTCCGGAACGCGGTCGATCCAGTCGTTGTCGGCGGTGGCGGTAAACTTGAAGCGCTCCTTGAGCTTGTCAAGGGGCACCGTCTCCCACACGCTGTCCTTGTCCTCCGAGGCCCAGACATAACCCACGCCAGCCACCAGGTCGACCATGCCGACAAATTCGTCGTGACTGCCGATGGGGATCTGGCACAGCAGGATATTGGCGCCAAGGCGCTCCTTGATGCCCTTGACGCAGTGGGCAAAGTTGGCGCCCATGCGGTCCATTTTATTGATGTAGCACATACGCGGCACGTTGTACTGGTTGGCCAGGCGCCAGTTGGTCTCGGTCTGCGGCTCCACGCCGGCCACGCCGTCAAACACCACCACGGCGCCATCGAGCACACGCAGCGAACGGTTCACCTCGATGGTGAAATCGACGTGCCCGGGCGTGTCGATGATGTTGATCTGGTAGCCCTTCCACTCGGTCGAGACGGCGGCGCTCTGGATGGTGATGCCGCGCTTGCGCTCTTGCTCGAGGTAATCGGTCGTCGTGCTGCTCTTGCCGTCCTTGGTGTCATGCACGTCGATGATCTGGTGCTTTTTGCCGGTGTAGTAGAGCACGCGCTCGGTAGTCGTCGTCTTGCCCGCGTCAATGTGCGCGATGATGCCGATGTTGCGGTAGAGCTTGAGCTCTTTCTGCCTGGCCATGATTGTTGCCCTAAAAAATAAAAAGTAATTACCCCGGCGGCTGCCGCCTCCGAGTCCGGTATCGCTATTGCTCTTGCATATTGCTAAGGGGAACTGGAATTTGAGCCGTTATGGTGCGAGGTCTTCCCGGCCCATCTCAACTGGGCACGCGCCGCAATTTCCGCCGGCCCGTTTGCCCGATTTTTCCGCAATGATTCCGTAACTGTTCCGTGATTGTTCCGTAATTGTTCCTCGCAGCGCGGCATTTTACTTCA
>CAMDRY010000163.1 GCA_945906975.1 Bordetella parapertussis
TCATCCGGGCGCAGTATGTACTTTGACCCGGCGTATTTTGAAGTGGGTGCGGTCGTGGTGCTCATGGGTAAGCCTCCGTGCGTTACTCAGGCGCGCTGTCGCGGCAGCGTATCAGCGCGTGCTTGTCGTTGCGGAATACTTCTTCATCGCGTTGGTTATAAACGTGGTCGCGAAACACCACCAGTCCCCGTCCCGGCTTGGAGGTCAGGCGCTTTTGCATCACCTCGACCTCGGTGCGTATGGTGTCGCCTGGCCGCACGTGGCGCAGGAACTTGGCACCCTCTATGCCCGCCAGCGCCACCACGCTGCCCTGGAAGAGCTCGCCCGTCATGGCCGTGGAAAACGACATCACCAGGTGGCTGGGGCAGATGCGCCCCGGCAGGCCGCGCGATTGCGCGTAAGCGTCATCGAGAAACAGCGGCACGTCATAGCCCACCAGCTTGCAAAAGGCGTCCTGGTCGGCGGCGGTGATCAGGCGTGAGGTGGTCGGGTAGGTCGCACCGACTTCGAAGTCTTCGTAAAAGCGCGTCATGGCTTGGCCTTTGCGTCATGGCCCCGGGCGAGGCGAAGGGCACCGCCCGCGGCAAGGCGGGCGATGTCCCCGGCGGAGTAGCCGGCCTCGGCCAGCACCGCCTGCGTGTGCTCGGCAAATTGCGGCGCGACACCGGGGTGGCGCGCCGCCTCACCGTCAAACAACCCGGGCGAGGCGAGCATGCGCGTGCGGCCGATGCCGGCGTGCTCGCGCGCGACCAGCGTACCGGTAGAGGCGAGGTCGGGGTCGGCCGCCACATCGGCAAGGCTGTTGACGCGTTGCGCCGGGAAGCCGAGGCGCGCGGCAAGCGCTTCCCATTCGGCCACGGTGCGCGTGCCGGCGACTGCGGCGATCATGTCGTAGAGCTCGCCCACATGGGCGTTGCGCACCACCGCGTCGGTGATGCGCGGATCGTCCGCGAGCTCGGCCCGGCCGGTCTCGCGAAAAAACTGTGCCCACTGCGCGCCGCTGTAAGGCGTCATGGCGATATAGCCGTCCTTGGCGCTGTAGATGCGCCGGCCGCGCGCCGACATCACGCGGTGGTAACCGATCTCGCCGCGTGCCGGCTCGTAGCTTTCGCCCTGCAGGTGTTCGAGCAGCACAAAGGCGGCGAGGGTTTCGTACATGGGCACGTCGATCAGCCCGCCACGCCCGGTGGTGGCGCGCCGGTACAGCGCCGCGAGCACGGCGCAGGCGAGGCCCATGCCGGCGACCTTGTCGGCGAGCAGGCTTTGCACAAAACGCGGCACGCCGTCATCACCGGCATTGAGTGCGGCCAGGCCCGAGGAGGTCTGGATCACATCGTCGATGGCCGCGGCGTCGGCGCGCGTATTGGCCTTGGCAAAACCGGTGGCGGTGCAGTACAGGATGCGCGAATTGATGGCGGCGACCGCTTCATAGGAGAGATCCAGCCTGTCCATGGCGCCGCGCCTGACGTTGTGGATGAACACGTCGGCGGTGCCGATGAGCTTGTGCAGCACCGCGCGCCCCTCTGCATTCTTGAGATCGATGGCCACCGAACGCTTGCCGCGGTTGAGGTTCAAAAAGATGCAGCCCATGCCATCGGACGCAACAGAACCGGCGTGGCGCATGATGTCGCCCTCGGGCGGCTCGATCTTGATGACCTCAGCGCCGTAGTCGGCGAGGATTTGCGTGGTCAGCGGCCCGAACACCACGGTGGTGAGGTCGAGCACACGCACGCCGGCAAGCAGCGGGGCTTCGGCGCGGTCTTGCGCCTTGGGGGCTGGGTTCGTGTCTGTTGCAGCTGCGTTCAGGAATTGCGCTTGCGTCCTCGTCCGATTTCCAATTTACCTTTTCCCATTCCCTATTTCCTATTTCCTATTCCCTATTTCCTATTCACTATTTCCTATTACCTATTTCCCATTTCCCATTCTCTATTTCCAATTCCCTATTTGTCTAAGGGCGCATCGCGGAGCACCGCGACGGCCGAGATTTCGATCAGCGCGTCCTTGCGCAGCAGACCGGCGACCAGCACGCCCGCCGCCGCCGGCGTCGCGGTCTTGAAGAACTCGCGCCGCACGGCCGCCGTGCCCTTGTAGTTTTCGGTGGTGGTGAAAAATTCCTGCGTCTGCACAATGTCATCGCAGGATCCGCCCACCGATTGCAGCAGCGCCTCAAACTTGCGAAAGATCTGGCGCGTCTGCTCGACAATGTCGCCAGGCGCGGTGATCTTGCCGTTCTCGTCGGTACCGGTGGCGCCCGAGAGCCAGATGGTGTTACCCACGCGCATCGCCGGAGCAAAGGTGTAATGCGCGGGCCAGGGCTTGCCGGCGGTGAGTTTTTCGCGAATCTCGGGCATGGTTGTTCCTCATTGACCTCGTTGACCTCGTTGACCTAAGCAGCCTTGTTGGCCTTGTTGGTCTCATTGTTCTTGGCGTCATCGTGCGGCATGACACGATAGACATGAAACCCTTCGAGCAAGACCTCGTCGCGCTGGTTAAGCAGCCGCGTCTTGAAGCGGGCGAATTGCCGGTGTGCCTCGTTCCAGAGCTTTTCCAGCTCGAACAGCGGCCGCACGGTATCGCCCACCAGCGCCGGCTTGAAAAAGCGGCAGCCCTGCTCGATAAAAATAAAACCATCCAGACGCTCGCGCTCCGAGGATGCGCCCAGTGCCGTCAATGCCGTGAGCAAAAGCCCGTGCGCCAGCGGCTTGCCGAAATGGCTTTTCTTGGCGTATTCGACGTCATAGTGAATGGGATGCACGTCGCCGCTCACCCCGGAGAAGAGCAGGAAGTGCGCATCGGTGAGCGTCTTGGAGGGCCCACCAAAGGTGTCGCCGACCTGTAGTGCCTTGGCCTTGTTCATGTCTGATCCTGGTAAATGCGACTCAACGCCAAATATAGCCGTTCATGCCTTGGGGGCGCAGGCGGCACTTTTACAACAACCATCCTGGGTCGGCGTAAAACGCCAGAGGCGTCTGGAAACCCGCGCCGGCCGGCCATTTCCAGCCTATGGTCCTAGCGCCGCGGCAGCCGCAACTGCACGCATTCGAGCGCAGTCTTCGCAGCCAACACCCCGCTCTCCCCGCGCTTGAGATGCACGGTGGTGTGCTTGGCCACCGCCTCGCCGGCGGTTTCCCCCGTGCCCGAGAGCACGAAGTAAAAGCTGTCGTCCTCCATTGCCAGTTTGGCGCCGGCGTCAAGCTTGTAGAAGGCAAGTTTGGTTTCGCGCTCGGAGAACACGCCCATGAGTTTGCTCGCCACACCGGGCTGGTCTTTGACCGGCACCCAGTTGAAGTTGGCCGAGTTCATGAACACCGGGCGCTCGTAGCGTTCTTTCGGGTAGACCAGCGGCCGGCCGTGGATGTGTTCCCACACGGCTTCGTAGGCGTCCTGGTTGACCTTGGTGCCGTCTTCTTTGTGATACGTGAAGACGCCTTTTTCGAAGCTGCCTTTTTTCTTCAGGTCACCGGCGGCGCGCTCCTCTTCGGACTCGGCGGTGTAGCCCGAGCCGCTGGCGCCACCGTATTGCAGCAAGAGGTTCCAGGTGTTGCCACTCGATGTCTGCGGGCCGTAGCGCGTGCCTTCGGGAAAGTAGCCGATGGCGCCGGGCGTGAAGCTGCCATCCTTGTCGTAGTCAAACGTGCCTTCCAGCTGCAGGCGCACCTGGTCAAAATTATGGCGGTGGCGCGGCGAGAAAAAATCGCCCTCGATATTGACCAGTTTAAGCCCGAAGTTATCCGGGCCGGGCTCGCCCTCGAGTATGCGTACGGCGCGAATGACGCCTTCGCGAATCTGGTTGTTGAGCGTGGTGAGGGTGCGGCTCTCTATCGGCACGACTTGCATGGCGGTGTCTCCTGCGTTGTTGCGTATTACGGAACAGTTCGGATTGGCATGTTCAACAGACTCGCGCAGATTTTTTCGTGTCGGGCGCGGTCCGGCCAGCCGGTGATATTACAACACGCGGGCAGCTCTTGAATCCTGTCTGCGTGATATTGCGGTATCGGATGCGGCGAACGATTGCACCGGTCGGCGCCTGTACGTAAGATAGGCCGTCATTCCCGTCATTCCCGTCATTCCCGTCATTCCCGTCATTCCCGTCCTGCTTTCATTGCTTCCATTGTTCCCATAGTCCAATTGTGTTTAAGCCTTCAGGAGTGCCGCAATGCCCCGTTACACCCGCCCCGCCCGTTCCGCCCTTTTTTCACTATACGTACTGCTTGCCTTGCCTGCCAGCCACGCCGCAGCCCAGGGCGTGGAGAACTTTCCGAACAAGCCGATCCACTTTGTCTCCTCTTCCGTGGCGGGCGGCCTCACCGATGTGGTGTCGCGCGTGCTGGGCGAGCGACTTGCCGCCAGCCCCGAGCTGCGCGGCCAGAGCGTCATCGTCGACAACCGTCCGGGGGCGGGCGGGGTGATTGCGGCGATGTCGGTGGTGAACGCCGCGCCCGACGGCCACACGCTGTTGATCGCCGACCTCTCTAATTCGGCCATCGCTCCTTTGCTGATGGAAAAGCCGCCCTACGACACGCTGCGTGATTTTGCCGCGGTGTCGCTCATCGGCACGACACCGTTTTACCTGGCGATCAACACCGCGCTCGGGGTGAACAACTGGCGGGAATTTGCGACCCTGGCCAAGGCCAATCCGGACAAGTTCTCTTACGGCACTTCGGGCTCGGGGACGATTCACCACCTTGCCACCGAGATGATGAAAACGCGCGCCGGCATCAAGCTCGTGCATGTGCCCTACAAGAGCAGCGGGCAATCGACGCCGGCGCTGGTGGCGGGGGATATCCAGGTGTTGTTCTCGGCCTATCAGGCGGTGGTGCCGCACATCAAGACCGGCAAGGTGAGGCTGCTGGCGGTTGCGAGCCCCGAGCGCTCGGCGCAGGCGCCCGATGTGCCGACGTTTGCGGAACTTGGCATCAAGAACATGATCTTCGTGCCCTCGGTGCATGCGCTCGCGCCGGCGGCCACGCCAAAACCGATCATCAACAAGCTCTCGGCGGAGATCAAGAAGGCCTTGCAAACCCCGGAAGCGGTCAAGCGCTTTGAGGGCCTGGGCATAGACCCGCTGGGCACCACGCCCGAGCAGCACCTCGTGCAGCTCACCTCCGACCAAACGGTGGATCGCGCGGCGGTGAAACTGTCGGGGGCGAAGCTCGAGTAACGCAATCGCCGCGGCCTGGCTTAGAACTGCGGCAGGCCGATTTGCAACAGTTCGGTGGCTGTTGTGGTAACAAGACTTGCCGCTTCGCCGGCCTGGAGATAAATGGTGGTGTGCTTGCGGTAAGGTCTGCCCTCAACGCTGCCCGCCCCTGACAGCACAAAGAACAGGCTCGCGGCCTCAAGCGCGAGCTTGGCGCCGGCCCCGGCATTGCAAAACGCAAGACGCGTGGCGCGCTCGGAAAACACCCCCATGGGTTTGCGCATAGTGCCCGGCTGACCGTCGATGGGCAGCCACTCGAAGTGCGCCGGGTCCATCAGCACCGGACGGACGTAGCGTTCTTTCGGGTAGACCAGTTCGCGGCCATGGATGTACTCCCAGATCGCCTCATAGGCGTCCTGATTGACCTTGCCGCCATCGGCTTTGGCATAGGTGAAGACGCCCTTCTCGAAGCGGCCTTTAGCCTGGAGCGCCTCGGCCGCCTTCTGGGCCTCGGCCTCGGTGGTGTAGCCGGCGCCGCTGGCGCCGCCAAATTGCAGCAGCAGGTTGGAGGTGTCGGCCTCGCAGGTCTGCGGGCCGTAACGCGTGCCCTCGGGAAAATAGCCCAGTTCGCCGGGCGTGAGCTTGCCGTCGGCCTCGTAATCGAACACGCCCTCAAGCTGAAAGCGCAACTGGTCGAAGTTGTGGCGGTGGCGCGGCGAAAAATACTTGCCGGCGATATTAACGAGGCGCAGCGAGAAATTGCCCGGCCCCGGCTCGCCCTCGACGATGCGATAGGCGCGGATAGTGCCATCGCGGTACTGATTTTTGAGTTGGGTGAGCGGGATGGATTCGAGGGGGATGACTTGCATGGTGACTCCGGTGTCATGCGGCCAGGGCCGGCATTGGGGGGCGCGCTCATTGTTGCACCGGCGCGCGTGAAGTCAAATCAGGCGGCGTAGCCGAGCACCGCAAAAAAGTGACACGCCGTGCCGGCCATGACGAAGCCGTGCCATATGGTGTGGGCATAGCGCATGCGCGAGTCGAGGGCAAAGAACACCACGCCGGCGCTATAGGCAAGCCCGCCGGCAAGCAGCAGCATGATGCCGGTGCGACCCACGTGCTCGGTAAGGGGCACGGCCGCAATGAGCACCAGCCAGCCCATGACAAGGTAAAGCCCATTGGAGAGCCACGGGCGCGACAGGCGGTTACAGGCCTTGAGCGTGAGGCCGGCGATCGCCATGCTCCACACCAGCCCGAACAGCACCCAGCCCCAGGGTCCGCCCAGCGCACCCAGTGCGAACGGGGTGTAGGTGCCGGCGATGAACAAATAGATGGACCCATGGTCGAGCTTGAGAAAAATGCGCTTGGCGCGGCCGGGAGGCAATGCGTGGTAAAGCGTGGAAGTGAAGTAGAGCAGCAGCATGGTGACGGCAAACACCGCCATGCCCACCGCGTTGGCCGTGCCAAGCTGGCGCGCCGCGACAAAGAGCAAGGGCAGGGCCGCAATCGCCGCCACAAGCGCGAGACCGTGGCTCACGCTATTGGCAATCTCCTCACCCATGCTTTGCAGACGTTCAGCCATGGCGGGCAGTGTGGCACGCTTCGCAAAAGTCGGTTGTGGGCCGCACAACACCGGGACGGCCCAGGTCTTTGCCCTCGGGGTGGACAGGCGGGCACGCGGCACGCCCTTGCCATGGGCAAACGCAGGTCGCCTCAAGGGCGACGTGTGCGCGGCGGCCTATGACTGTGGTGATACGCGCCAACGCGGGGCGGGAAAAACACGACCAACGGCCGCGCAAGAGCGCGTTGATGCGCGGTGAAGCTAAGGTTGAAGCTAACGTGGCAGACGTTGTCCAGGCGCGCGTGACACCTGAAAACCTGCACCAGGCGGGTGTTTCCAGCCTCTAGCCCCTGGTAGCTAACA
>CAMDRY010000164.1 GCA_945906975.1 Bordetella parapertussis
GGCTGCTTGACATCTACTTGAATAAGTGCCAAATCGTTGGATTCATCAGCCGCAATCAGTTTTGCCGGATACTCCGCTCCAGCCGCGGTAGTTCGAATCGAGCTGCAGCCTTCCACCACGTGATGGTTTGTGATCGCGACTCCGGCCGAGTTAATGAAGAAACCGGATCCGCTGCCATCGCCCCTTCTTGGATTGGAGCCATTCGATGCGTTGGGCTGGCGCTGGCCTTTGGGTTCGATGCGAGCGATGGTTCCCTGACAAGTCACTGAACTCCAGCAGTTTGTGGTCAGGCTTGTGCCTTGAGACTCGCAGATTGCGTCCACGACGGCATTCCCGCCAGCTTGAGTGGCGCGATATCGAAGTTGGCCGATTGCGTCTGCCTCGGTAGGCGCTGGGTCCGTCAATTGATTCTTACATGACGTCGTAGTGGCTGGCCCCAGGCGGGTGACCTGTCCGTTGATTGGTTCGGCTACGCGGTAAACCTGAACCTGCGCGTTTAGTCGAAGCCGCGAGTCTTCGTCAATTCGCACTACTGGCACTAGCGGGCCGATGCACCCGGACAGCGAAACGAGCAGTGCCAGAAGCAGAACGATTCGCGGGAGTGCTGAGGGGTTTCGGATCAATTGCCGCTCCAAGGAGTAAGGCTGAGGTCGTGAGGGTACCCCGGTCTCTGATTCTGAAGCCTAACGTTAACGGCCAGCGGCGCGCACGGCTTCATCGCGCGCGTTCGGTTGCGCCGTGTTGTTGGGCGTCGGCTTAGCGATGATTGGCTTCAGCATGCAACGTGAGTCCCAAGGCTCCCACTACCTTGAGAATCGTGTCGAAGTCAGGGCTGCGCTCTCCGGAAAGTGCTTTGTAAAGACTTTCTCTAGAGAGACCCGAATCGCGTGCCACTTGCGACATGCCTTTCGCGCGAGCGATATTGCCAAGGGCCTTCGCGATGAATGCGGCATCACCGTTGGCTTCTTCAAAGCAAGCCTCAAGGTAAGCAGCCATTTCCTCAGGAGTCCTAAGATGTTCGGCAACGTCGTAGCGAGTGGTTACTGTTTTAGCCATTGAACTTACTCCAAAAGGTTACGCGCAAGACGCAAGGCCACCTTGATGTCGTTGGCCTGAGTTTTCTTGTCGCCACCGGCCAGCAAAATAATTATCTCGTGTCCTCGCGACTTGAAATAAACCCGGTAACCAGGGCCGAAATCAATCCGCAGTTCAGAAACGCCCTCACCCACTGACTTGACATCGCCTGGATTTCCCTCGGCCATCCGGTCAAGCCGGGCTTGTACGCGCGCCCTTGCCTTCATGTCGCGCAAGCCATCCAGCCATTGAGCGAATTCAGCGGTTTTGCGAATTTCGATCATTGACCTAATGTAGCCTTGTGGCTACACCTTGTCAAGGTCGCGTCGAGGATCCACTAGACGTCCAACGTGTTGTTCTGCGGCGGGCCACGACGATAATTGCACTGGTGCGACGCTGGCGGCCCGTCCGCAGCAACAAAAGGTTGGGTCGCGTGCCGCGCGCCAACGCATGATCGGTTACGGTTTCACGTCGGCCGGGATCAAACCGGTCTTGACCCAGGACAGCATTGCGATCACGGTCTCGCGCTCCACTCCGACAAAACCATGGGCCGTGAATGCTTCACAGGCCGCGCCGCGTCCAGGTCCGCCACCACGGACCGTGAGGAGAGGTTTGCGGGTCCTTTGGGAGAACTCCCTGGCGCCCCGATATGATGTGTAGGCGCACGGGTCGTCCTCGTGATGTACCCAGAGCAACTCGGCCGACAGTTCGGCCCAAGTCACCGCAGACAGGCCTGGCCCATTTCGCGAGGATAGGAACAACGAGGCCGTCAGGATGGTTCGGCGCGCCAGCAGCGGGTTCATGCGCGAGGCATGGAATGCACTGACCGAGCCTTCGCTCGTCCCGACAAATGTCCAGTTCTCAACATTGTATCGGTGGCCTATTTCCTTGAGCAGTGCCTCCACGTCCGCGCCATATCGGGGACCCTCTCGAAATTGCTGGGTGAAAGTCGCCCACTGGTCAGACGGCGCATCCACGACGACCATCAGCGTTTCCGCGTCCAGCCAGTGTCTGCGGGAGCGCACAAGAAAATTCCCGCGAAGCTCGAATCTCGGCTGGCCGTTTTCGTCCCCGAGTCTCATGATGCCCGGATAGCCGGGGAATAGCACAATGGCGTGCTTGAACGTCTTTGCGCCCTGTAGGTGCGTTACGAGTCCGGATATCGTGTAGCCATCGCGCTTTGCGGTCACGACGTCGGTTGGGTGCGAGAGGTTGGCGTCGGACGCAGGAGAAATTCCCACCTGCGCGTGGCCGAGCGGGGCGCCCGTCAACGGAAGCGCGACGAAGAGGACGAAGATCCGAACGGAGCGAAGGCGAATTAACGCAAGAGACCGATGGTCTATTTGAATTCCGAAAATAGAGTGCATGTTCAGCGCGGCTCAACGTCTGAATTGTGCGGAGCCAACAGGCGTCCGCACCAATGAATAGTTAGCCGACGAGCTTGTCGTACTCGCCATGAGTACCAATCCAAAACCAATGGACGCCGTCTGGTACAGGAAGCCCCAGTGCCCTGTAATAGAGGCCAACTCGGACGCTGTGATATTTACCATTTCCAACCGTCTTGAAATGCAGCGATGGGTGCGCCAGATCGGTCTTGAGCTGAGCGTAATTCCGGTTTGCGAGGGCTTGAACGTCAGGGGGTAACGCGTCGAGACACTGCCAAAAGCGCTTTGACGCTGTGTGTTTCAAAGCTCTCGCGCCGAGCCAGCACGATAGTCGGCAAGCGCTTCAGCAGCCAGTCCGTCAAGCTTGCCGGCGGCAGCATCTTGCTCGATTTGCTTATCCCAAGCGGCGGCATCGAACGCAGCGAACCATCTCCGGAACTCCGCTAGCTCCGAAGGGGGCAGTGACTCCACGGCCTTTTCAATCGACTTTACGTTTCCCATGCTTCCACTCCTATCGGGACGGGGGAAATTGAAGTATGCGGCAAGTCAGTACCAAGGCGCAAATTCGTCGGCTAACGTCTGCGTTCAACGGCACGCAGTTTTATGCGCGTCCGTTGCGACGCATAGTTATGCTTCAACACGAATCAGCTGCCCAAGTCGTACGGACGCGATCGCGGTCAAGCCAGCCGGGACAAGAGGCAGCAGATCTTCGAGGGCATTACTCGCAGCGCAGAGTACGACCACGGCAAGACGCCGCTTCGAGATGTTCTGCTGAAACTCGAGATTCTGGTCGCCGGTTAAGAATACCGAGAACCCAGCGTCCTCGGCTTGAGTGAGCAATGCACCGTTCTTGAGACCTGTCCACGACTCTTGGTGTACCGTACGAGCGTCGTGGCCGACCAAGTAGGGCGCCAGCTGCCGAGGAAGCTGCTCATCAAGCAGAATGCGCAAGATCGCTCACGGCTTCGTGAGCCGCTTCCAACGACGCAACCGCTTGCTCTCGCGAAACACTGGGAAACGAGTCGAGAAATTCGTCGAGACTGTGGTTTCGTTCGAGGTAATCGATCAGATTGCGAAATGGAACGCGTGTCCCAACAAATACCGGTGTGCCGCCGAGAATATCCGGATCGCTGTGAACAACTGGTGAGATGTTTGGCATGTCGGCCCCTCAATTTATCAATTCTAGCTCATCGCCCGCGTTGAGGCCCCAACGTTCCGGTTAAGCGGCGCGCTTTTGCGTCCGTTTTGAACCGGTGGTTAGAGGTTGCGAATGATGTTCGGCATACGCGTCAAGCAATCGTCGAATCATTCGCTGGTATTGCGTATTGTTTTTCTGCGCCTCGATCTTGAAGAAGTCGACGCTACGTTTGCTCAGGGCGATGGTGACCTTGACCCCCGCGTCTTGAAAAGCGAGATCCTCAGGCCGGGGTAGAAAGTCAGCGACGACCTTGGGGCTTCCGAGTGGTTCGTTCGTGTATTTTATTTTCGCGTTCATAGATTTGTTTGCCCTTCCGCCAATAGCCTGCTCCAAATATGCGAATTACATCGTCTCGATACGTAAATCGCACCGTTAGGATGCCCTCGCCAACCCAGCCAAAACAGAAATGCCGTTCCTCAACGGAACTGTGGGGGTGATCTTCCGCGAGTACGCGATGGGGGTCTGCAAAAGCGAACTGCGCTTCCGCGAAGGACACCCCGTGCTTTTCCTGATTCTCGCTATCTTTCTTCGTATCCCATGCAAACCGAGCTTTGACCATGCGAAAGCCTAATACAAGTATGGCTTATTAGCCATACATATATATGGATACGTTGCTGGCCACCGTGCGACCTCTAACGCCCGGCTTCAGGCGCGCGCCGCTCGCGGCGCGTCGTCCTGCAAGCCGTTGTTCGGTGGCATGGGCACCTGAGCTGCACTGCCTTGAAAGGCCGCAAACGGCAAAAAAACCTGCCGCTCACACTTCAGCGCAGCACCGCGCTTTTTTCTGCCACAGCGATCAGCGCCGCCGCATCCTCTTGCAGCAGAAATCCTTCTGCCATCGCGTGCGCCGCGGCCTTTTTCACTGCCGCCACATAGCCATCGTGCGAGCCATAGCGTTCCTCCAGCGACAGGCGTGGGTCCTGGCTGGCGCGTCGCTGCTCGACATTGCGCGCGAAGGGAATCATTCCGCCTGCGTAGTAGCAGATTTGGTCTTTGTGAAAGCCGCCCGCCGCGACATTCCAGCCCAGATAGGTGCCGAGAGGCGCGCCGAGCAACACCACCGGCACACCACCGACTTCGTTGCCGTCAGCATCGACCTTGGGCGCCAACATCTTCAGGCTCTGCTTGACGCGCGGCGGTGCCAGCGACGCGATGCCGGAACCGTCGACCGCATTGAACTCGGGACCCCAGTCGTAGTCGTGCACCGGCATGATGAAGTTCGGCTCGGGCACGGTGGCGCGTAGCCCCGGGAGCGTGGGAAAGCCGATCGCCCCCTTGTTGGCGTCGGCCAGTTGCCCTTGCGCCAGCGTCGGGTAACGGCTGGGCGGAGGCGGCACGCCCTTCATCACCCAATTTCGGAAATGCACGCGCAACGCGTTCACGGTTTGCGCATGCGGCACGGGATTGGCCGGCAGTACGCCGGTGCCGAAATTGTTGCCCGGGCAGGCGACGCCGGTCTTGGGCAGACCGACTCCCGGTAGGCTGGTGTCGAATCCGCCCGCGCCGCCGCCATGCGTCGAGCTGGCGATGTAGTAGCGGCGGATCGTGTCGGGCAGAGGCAAATCCGCCTTGGCATCCGCGCCCACCCATTCTGGTGTGAGCTTGAGCGCCCACACTTCGGCCGAGCCGAAATGCTCGATCACCTTCGGGCAGGTGCGCGTCGCGGTGCAGCGATCGAGGATGCCGGCCGAAGGATGGCCGCGAACCGGATCCGGATGCGGCAACCACCACTGCGGGCCTTCGCTGCCCGCTTGATACAACTCCATCGCGCCATCGGGCTGCGCCCAGCGGAAATTCAAGGCGATGCGCCGCCCGGCGATGATGGGCCACATGCCCTCGTGCACCATGCTGCCGTCTTCTGCCTGGTTGAAGCCGAGGTGCAGCCAGCCGCGCAGGTAATTTCCCGATTGCGACACGCCGCGCGCGATGCTGTGCGTAACGGTCATGGCGATCGGGTTCGGTGTACCCGCGTCATCGGCGGCGGCCTTCTTGAAAAACGCGCCGACATCGCGCCAGGCGGCAAAGCCGATGCCCAGCACGTAAGGGTCGGCGGCGGTGAATACCACCTGGTACAGGCGCTCGGCGTCGAAGCCGTTGTTCAGGCAGATCTGCGTCGGATCGGGGGTGCCGGGGAAGGGATTGCTCGCGTCGCAGCGCGCCCAGGCCCAATCGCTCGCGGGAATTTCGACTTCGTCGAATACCTCGCCGCGCTGGTTCTCGCCGCCGCGCGACACCAGCTTCGATCTGGACGTATCCAGGCTCACCGGTTTGTACGGCACCGAATTGAACAGCACGATCAAGGGTTGCGATGCCTTGCCCGAACGATTGGCGATGCGCCCGAATACCTTGCCGGTGATGGGCGCGCCGCCCGTGCCTCGTGCGACCGGTACTTGCAGAAACTGATTGCCGGCGATGCTGGCTGCGGGCCGTACTGCGGTCCAGCCGCTGTTGTCGCCCTGCCAGGCGCTGGCGAGAACGATGTCGCCGAAGGAACGCTCCTGCGGTGGAAGCGCGATCGGCCGCCCGCGATTGGGCACGTTGTGCCACATCAGTCCGCTGGCGCGGCTCATGTCCACGGGCTTCTGGATCACGAACGTGGCGACATAGCGCACCTTGCCGTCGGCGTCCTTGGCGAGTTCGATGTCCTGGATGATGGCGTTGCCCGGGAGCTTCGGGTCGAGCTCGCCGAAAGCGCGGCCCGCCACTTGCTCGTAGGCGATGCCCGCAGCCGGGCTGCCTGCGGGCATGGGCAGCGTCTCGTCGATGACGATGCGTGTCACGCGTGCATCGACCGGGCTGCAAAGAGCGAGTGCGAATGCGCCGGCGGCCAGCGCGATCGGGATGGTTTTCATGTTGCCCTCCTGAGTATTCTGCTCTTCGGACACCTTGGCGCAGCGGCTCGCGCGCCTTCGTTCGACACCTTGCTCCCACGCGCGTCTGTGGTGGCCTCGAGAGTCATGCGCAAACAGTGCAGGAACGATCTTACTCCTGCTCATTCGAACCGTTGGTAATTCACAAAGTACCGCGAGCACCGAGCCAACGGCCATTGGCTTCCGGTCAGGTACGAGGACAATGAGTCCTCAGGACACGATCACTGACAGGGCTGCCGAGTGCCACCGAACGTTTTGTTCTGCGGCGGTTCGCGACGGCGGTTGATCTGGAGCGAATCTGGCGGCCCGTCCGCAGCAACAAAGGGTTGGGCGTCTTCACAGAACCTCAGTGAACTCGTCCGGAGAAATATCCGCTTGGCGCAAGATGCCAGCAAGGGTGCCGACCTTGACCTCACTGTGCATCGGCACCACACAGCCTTTGGGTCCGCGCCGCATGATGACGTGGCTTCCCGATTGACGAACCTTCGCGAAACCGAGACGCTCAAGGGCTTTGACAATTGCCGCCCCTGAAGTAC
>CAMDRY010000165.1 GCA_945906975.1 Bordetella parapertussis
TGTCGCTCATGTCGCCCATGTCGCCCATGTCGCCTATGTCACTCATGTCACTCATGCCACACAGGTCGCTTATCCGCTTGCACGGGCAAAGGCATCTTCGCCAGTTTGTGCGATGCCGGTCGACTGCCCGCCAAATTGGCAATTTCACCACCACTTGGCCGATGGTACAACACAGCGCCTGCGGGCATCGCGGGTGGTGGTGAAGAGTAAATCATGGCAAGGAATGTGTGACCCGGGGCTGTCCGGAGTGTTAAAATTTCGTTTTCCCCAAGCCCGCTTTCAGGGCCATAAAAAGACTCCCGCAGATGGATCAATTCGCAAAAGAAACTCTCCCGGTAAGCCTCGAAGACGAAATGCGCCGTTCCTACCTCGATTACGCCATGAGCGTGATTGTCGGCAGGGCGTTGCCAGATGTTCGCGACGGTCTCAAGCCGGTTCACAGGCGCGTCTTGTTCGCGATGCATGAGGCCAATAACGTCTGGAACCGGCCGTATGTCAAATGCGCCCGTGTGGTCGGGGAGGTTTTGGGCAAGTATCACCCGCATGGCGATACGGCCACCTACGAGGCGCTGGTGCGCATGGCGCAGGATTTTTCCATGCGCTATACCTTGATCGACGGACAGGGTAACTTCGGCTCCATCGATGGCGACTCGGCCGCCGCCTATCGTTACACCGAGTGCCGTCTGGAGCGCCTTGCCTCAGAACTGCTTGCCGACATCGACAAGGAGACGGTTGATTTTGTCCCCAACTACGATGGCAAGGAGCAGGAGCCCACCGCGCTGCCCACGCGCATCCCGAACCTGCTTATAAACGGCTCATCCGGCATTGCCGTCGGTATGGCGACCAACATCCCGCCGCACAACCTGTCGGAGGTGGTTGATGCCTGCCACGCGTTGCTGAAAAATCCCGACCTCACCATCGATGACCTGATCAAGATCATTCCCGCGCCGGATTTTCCGACCGCCGGCATCATCTACGGCATCACCGGTGTCCACGAGGGCTACCGCACCGGCCGCGGCCGCGTCGTCATGCGCGCGCGCACCCATTTCGAGGATCTTGAGAAGGGTAACCGCCAGGCTATCATCGTCGATGAGTTGCCCTACCAGGTTAACAAGAAGACGCTGCTCGAGAAAATCGCCGAGCTGGTGAACGACAAGAAGGTCGAGGGCATCAGCGAAATCCGCGACGAGTCCGACAAGTCGGGAATGCGCGTGGTGATCGAACTCAAGCGCAACGAAATTCCCGAGGTCATTCTCAACCTCCTGTACAAGCACACGCAGTTGCAAGACACCTTTGGCATCAACATGGTGTCCCTGCTGGACGGCCAGCCGCGCCTGCTCAATCTCAAGCAGATGTTGGTCGCCTTCCTAGGCCACCGTCGCGAGGTGGTGACGCGGCGCACGGTGTTTGAGTTGCGCAAGGCGCGAGAACGCGCACACATACAGGAAGGCCTGGCGGTCGCGCTCTCCAATGTGGACGAGATCATCGCCCTCATCAAACAGGCGCAGACGCCGCCCGAAGCCAAGATCAAGCTGATGGAGCGCGCCTGGCGCTCGCCGCTGGTCGAGGAAATGTTGCGCCGCGCATCCACCGATGCCTCGCGCCCGATCGGACTGTCCGTCCAGTTCGGACTGAAGGACAGCGGCTACATGCTGTCGGACGTGCAGGCCCAGGCTATTCTGGAGATGCGTCTGCAGCGCCTTACCGGGCTCGAGCAGGATAAAATCGTTGCGGAGTATCGCGAACTGATCGAAATCATCGCTGATTTTCTCGATATCCTGGCCAAGCCCGAACGCATCACCGTGATCATCACCGATGAACTGACCGCCGTGAAGGAGCAGTACGGCGACGGGCGCAAGAGCGTGATCGAGATGAACACCCAGGAAATCGGCATTGAGGACCTGATCACCCCCGCAGACGTGGTGGTGACCTTCTCGCATACCGGTTACATCAAGGCACTGCCCCTCGCCGACTACAGCGCGCAGCGGCGCGGCGGGCGTGGCAAGCAGGCGGCCGCGACCAAGGAGGACGACTGGATCGAGCGCCTGTTCATCGCCAACACGCACGACACCATGCTTTGCTTCTCGTCGCGCGGCAAAGTCTATTGGCTCAAGGTGTACAACGTGCCGCAGGGCACGCGCACCAGCCGCGGCAAGCCGATCGTCAATCTGTTCCCGCTGGCCGAGGGTGAAAAAATAAACGCCGTGCTGCCGGTCAAGCAATACGACGAAGAGCATTTCGTGTTTCTCGCGACGGCCATGGGCACGGTGAAGAAGACGCCGCTGTCGGCTTTCTCCAACCAGCGCGAAAAAGGCATTATTGCCCTCAGCCTTGATGATGGCGATCATTTGATCGGCGCCGCCATAACCGATGGCAAGCACGACATCATGTTGTTCTCCGAAGGGGGCAAGGCGGTGCGCTTCAAGGAGGATGATGTGCGTCCGATGGGTCGCGATGCGCGCGGCGTGCGCGGCATGAAGCTGCCGGAGGGGCAGAGCCTGGTGTCGATGCTGGTGGCCGACAACGAAAGTCTCACCGTGCTCACAGCGACGGAAAATGGCTTCGGCAAGCGCACGGCCATCGCCGAATACACGCTGCACGGCCGCGGCACGCAGGGCATGATCGCGATCCAGACCAACGAGCGCAACGGCAAGCTGGTCGGCGCGGTGCTGGTGGGTGATGAGGACGAACTCATGCTCATTTCCACCGGTGGTGTGGCGATTCGTACGCTGGTCAACCAGATTCGCGAAATGGGCCGTTCCACCCAGGGCGTGGTGCTCATCAACCTTGACGCCGGGACCAAGCTTGCGGGCATTGAGAAAGTCGCCGAGGCTGACGCCGGGACGGGCGATACGCAGTGACAGCAAGCGTAAACCGCGCGATCAACTTCAGCGCCGGCCCTGCGGCGCTGCCCGAAGAAGTGTTGCGCCTTGCCGCCGCCGAGATGCTCGACTGGCACGGCAGCGGCATGTCTGTGATGGAAATGAGTCATCGCGGCAAGCAGTTCATTGCCATTCATGCCGAAGCCGAGGCCGATTTGCGCGAATTGCTCGCCATCCCGGCCAATTACAAGGTGTTGTTTCTGCAGGGCGGTGCGATCGCAGAGAATGCCATCGTGCCGATGAACATGTTGCGCGGGCGTGATGGCGCGGACTACATCCATACCGGGGAGTGGTCGAAAAAATCGATCAAGGAAGCGGGCAAATATTGCAAAGTGAATGTCGCCGCCTCGGGTGAGGATCGCAATTTCAGTTATATCCCGGCGCGCGAGACCTGGAAACTTGAGCGCAATGCCGCCTATGTTCACATTTGCAGCAACGAAACCATAGGCGGACTCGAATATCACTGGGTTCCCGATACGGGCAATGTGCCGCTCATCGCCGATATGTCTTCGCATATCCTGTCGCGACCGGTGGATGTGGCCAAGTACGGCCTTATTTATGGCGGCGCGCAAAAAAACATCGGCCCGGCCGGCCTGACCATCGTGATCGTTCGCGATGATCTCATCGGCCAGGCGCTGCCATGCACGCCTTCGGCTTTTGACTACAAGCTGCAGGCTGAGTCCGACTCGATGTTCAACACGCCGGCGACCTATGCCATTTACATCGCCGGCCTGGTGTTCAAGTGGCTCAAGCGCCAGGGTGGGCTTGCGGCGATGGAGCAGCGCAATATCACCAAGGCGAAACTGCTTTACGATTTTCTTGATCACAGCGGTTTTTTCAGCAGTCCGGTGGAAAAGCGCGACCGCTCGCGTATGAACGTGCCCTTCAGGTTGCGCGACACCGCGCTGGACGCGGCTTTTCTTAAGGGCGCGGAGGAGCGTGGCATGGTGCAACTGAAGGGACACCGGGTTGTGGGCGGGATGCGCGCTTCGATCTACAACGCCATGTCCTTCGAAGGGGTGCAGGCCCTGGTCGGATATATGCAAGAGTTCGAGGCAAAACATGGCTGACGCACGCGCCAGTGGTTTGCGCACCTGTCGGCTGTTGCCGTGCAGGCCGGGTTTTTCGGTGTTTAGTGAGAGGGCATGATGAGCGCAGATGTTCCCGAGCAAAATGTTCCCGGTAAAACACTGCTTGAGCAGCGCGAGGCGATCGATGCAATCGACCAGCAGGTGCTCAGGCTGATGTCCGAGCGTGCCACGCACGCGCAGACGATAGGCCATCTGAAGCAGGGCGGGCCGATCTACAGGCCGGAGCGC
Organism: Bordetella parapertussis; assembly: GCA_945906975.1. Next base: position 4,202 of record CAMDRY010000165.1, read on the forward strand.
GAGGCGCAGGTTCTGCGCAATGTAACTTCCGCCAATCCCGGCCCCATCCCGAACGATGCGGTGGCGCGCATTTACACCGAAATCATGTCGGCTTGCCGCGCGCTGGAGCAGCCCTTGTCGGTTGCTTATCTCGGACCGCAGGGCACCTTTAGCGAGATGGCGCTGGTAAAGCAGTTCGGTAAAAGTGTCAAGAGTCTGTCATGCGCCTCGTTTGACGAGGTTTTTCATGCCGCCGAGACCGGCGCGGCCTATTATGCCGTGGTGCCGGCGGAAAATTCAACCGAGGGCACCATCGGTCGCACGCTCGATTTGCTGCTCACCACACCGCTTAAGGTTTGCGCCGAGGTCGTGCTGCGCGTGCACCAGAACCTGATGGTGAAGGCTACGCCCATGGCGCAGATCAAGCGCGTGTACTCGCATGTCCAGTCCTTGGGGCAATGCCAGAATTGGCTGTCGCAACATCTGCCCGGAGCCGAGAGGGTTCAGGTGGCCAGTAACGCCGAGGCCGCGCGACTGGCCGCCGGGGAGGCGGGTGCGGCGGCCATCGGCCCCAGTCTTGCGGCGGAGCGTTACGGTTTGCAGATGCTGGCGGAGAACATCGAGGACGAACCGAACAACATGACGCGTTTTTTGGTGCTCGGTTCGCAAGATTCGGGCCCCACCGGGCACGATCACACTTCGCTGGTGATGTCGGCGCCCAACCGGCCGGGGGCGGTGCACGAGTTGCTTACACCGCTGGCAAAACATGGTGTGAGCATGACGCGTATCGAGTCGCGGCCATCGCGCACCGGGCAGTGGGAGTATTATTTTTATGTCGACCTGCTGGGCCACCAGCAGGACGCCAATGTCGCCGCTGCCATTGCCGAACTGAAGTCGCTGGCGCCGTTCCTGAAGGTGTTCGGATCTTATCCTTCGGCGGTGCATTGACGCGCGGATGGAGCAAGGCGCTGCCAAGCGCTGGGGGACACGGCTGGGCAAGGCAATCAAACGAAGCAATCAAACGAAGCAATAACGCAACCAGTAAAAAGGGTTTGTCCATGAATTTCACCGAACTGGCGCCGGCCTATGTGCGCGCCATAGCGCCGTATCAACCGGGCAAGCCGGTCGCAGAAGTTGCACGCGAACTGGGGATCGCCGAGGCCGACATCGTCAAGCTCGCCTCCAACGAAAACCCGCTGGGCTGCGGCGAAAAAGCGCGGGCGGCGATGCAAGGGGCGCTGCAGGACATCCACATTTACCCGGACGGCAACGGCTTCGCGCTCAAGGCCGCGCTGGGCGCGCGCTTTGGCCTCGGCAACGATGCGATTGTGCTGGGCAATGGCTCCAACGACCTGCTCGAGTACCTGGCGATGGCTTTCCTGTCGCGCGACACCAGTGCGATTTACGCGCAGCACTGCTTTGCCGTCTATCCGCTGGCCACGCAGGCGCGCGGGGCCACCGGGATCAAGGTGGCGGCGAAGCACTTCGGCCATGACCTGGAGGCAATGCTCGCGGCGGTAAGGGATGACACGCGGCTGATATTTATCGCCAATCCGAACAATCCTAGCGGCACTTTTCTGCCTTACGACGAGCTCAAGGCTTTTCTCGCGCGCGTGCCGGAGCGGGTCATCGTTGTTCTTGACGAGGCCTACAACGATTTCCTGCCCACGGCCTTGCGCGTCGATACGGTGGCTTGGCTCAAGGTTTTCCCAAACCTGGTGATCACCCGCACCTTTGCCAAAATCCACGGCCTCGCCGGGCTCAGGGTGGGTTATATGCTGGGTAATCCCCAGATCTGCGACATGGTCAATCGTGTGCGCGCGCCCTTCAACGTAAACAGCGTAGGGCAGGCGGCCGCGATTGCCGCGCTCGATGATGCTGATTTTATCGCGCGCAGTTACGACAACAACCGCGCCGGCATGGCGCAACTCATCGACGGTTGCAAAGCGCTAAGCCTCGAATTTATCCCCTCTTTCGCCAATTTCCTGACCATCAAGGTCGGTGATGCGGCTGCGGTGTTTCAGAAATTGCTGCGTCAGGGCGTCATTGTGCGTCCTGTGGGTGGCGGCTATGAGATGCCCGAGCATCTGCGTGTCACCATCGGTTTGCCGCAGGAAAATGAACGTTTTTTGGCGGCACTCGCCAAGGCCTTACAGGGCTGACGGGGGTGGATGTGACACGCGTGAACAGGTCTTTTCCGGGCGTGGCTATCGACTGGAAACCCGCACCAGTCGGGCGTTTCCAGCTGGTATCGTCGCCTGCGTGCGGGCCCTTTTTTGCCCTGGCCCTGGCTTTTTCGTGCGCGGTCGCCGCATGACAACGACTGCGTTTCGCATCGACACCCTGGTGGTAATCGGCGTCGGCCTGATAGGTGGGTCGTTCGCACTGGCGCTGAAAAAGGCCGGCGTTGTCGGGCGGGTCGTCGGTGTGGGACGTTCTGCTGCCAATCTGGAGGCGGCCAAGGCCTTGGGTATTATCGACGTACGCGTCGATGACCCGGCCGCCGCTGTGGTCGGGGCAGACCTGGTGCTGGTGGCGGTTCCCGTGGCGCAGACCGAAGCGGTATTGCGCGCGATTGCCCCCAAGCTTGCGCCCGGCTGCGTCGTCAGCGACGGGGGCAGCACCAAGCAGGATGTTGTTGCGCTGGCCCGCGCCTGCCTGGGGACGAAGATCGGGCAGTTTGTCCCGGCCCACCCGATCGCGGGTGCCGAAAATAGCGGTGCCGCCGCGGCTCGCGCAGACTTGTACCAGGGACGCAAAGTGGTGATCACACCCCTGCCCGAAACGGCGGCGGCGGCGCTCGAGCGTGTACGCGCCGCCTGGCTTGCCTGCGGCGCGCAGTTGC
>CAMDRY010000166.1 GCA_945906975.1 Bordetella parapertussis
GGCGAAAACTACCTGCAGGAAGCCCTAGACAAAATTGCGGCGCTGTCGTCGCTGCCGGCGAAGTTAAGCTGGCACTTCATCGGCCCCCTGCAAAGCAACAAGACGCGCCCCGTGGCTGAGCATTTCGACTGGGTGCACAGCGTCGAGCGCGAAAAAATCGCCGAGCGCCTGAACGCGCAGCGCCCCGAAGGCGCGCCGGCGTTGAACCTGTGCATCCAGGTCAACATCAGCGGCGAGGCCTCCAAGAGCGGCGTCGCGCCCGCCGCGCTCGCCACGCTCGCGCGCGCGGTGGCGCGCATGCCGCGGCTGAAGCTGCGCGGCCTGATGAGCGTGCCCGAGCCCACCGGCGACGAAGCGCTGTCGCGCCGGCGCTTCGCCAGCCTGCGCAAGCTGCTCGAAGAACTCAACCGCGACGGCCATGCGCTCGACACCCTGTCGATGGGCATGACCACCGACCTTGAAGCGGCCGTCGCCGAGGGCACCACCATGATGCGCATCGGCACGGCTATTTTTGGCCAACGACATCAAGCCCGGGAATGACGGACAGCTCATGAACATCACTTTCATCGGCGGCGGCAACATGGCCGGCGCCATCATCGGCGGACTCAAGGCCAAAGGCCTCGCCACAGCGGGTATCCGCATCGCCGAGCCGCACGCCGCGGCGCGCGAGCGCCTGGGCACCGATTTCGGCGTGCGCTGTTTTGAATCGGCCGCGGCAGCCGCCCCCTATGGCGAACTGATCGTCATGGCGGTCAAGCCGCAGCAAATGCGCGAGGCCGCGAAGGCGCTGGCGCCGCAGCTCAAGCCAAACCAGCTGGTGCTCTCCATCGCCGCCGGTACGCGGCTCGCCGACCTCGGCCGCTGGCTCGGCGGCCACACTCTGCTCGCCCGCTGCATGCCCAATACCCCGGCGCTGATTGGCGCCGGCGTGACCGCGCTCTACGCCACACCGGGCATCTCCGCGGCACAACGCGATCTTCTGGACGGCGTGCTTGGCGCGGTCGGTTCGGTAATCTGGGTCGCGGATGAGGCCTTGCTCGATCCGGTGACCGCGGTGTCGGGCAGCGGTCCGGCCTATGTTTTTTATTTCATCGAGGCGCTGCGCGACGCGGCCGTCGAGATGGGGCTGGATGCGGCCTCCGGCAACCGTCTCGCCATCGAAACATTTCTCGGCGCGGCCAAACTCGCCGCGCAAAGCCCGGACGATGTGTCGCTGCTGCGCGAGCGCGTAACCTCCAAGGGCGGCACCACTGAGGCGGCGCTGCATGCGATGCAGCTCGAGCAGGTGAGCGCGCGTATCGTGCGTGCGGTGCAGGCGGCCAACACGCGGGCAAAGCAAATGGGGGACGAGCTGGGTAAAGACCCGGCCTGAACACAAACAGCCGGATACAAAAACGGATAAACGGGAAAGTCCCGAAAAATACGGAACCACAAAAAAAAACACCACCATGCTGATCCAAATTTTGCAGTTCCTGCTCGAGACCCTCGCCGGCTTCATGGTATTTTTGCTGCTGTCGCGCTTTTACATGCAGCTCGCGCGCGTGTCCTTTCGCAACCCCATCGGCCAGTTCGTCACCGGACTGTCCAACTGGATGGTGATGCCGGCGCGCCGCGTCATCCCCGGCATCTACGGCCTCGACGTGGCGAGCCTGTTCTGCGCCTGGGTGGTTGAGACCACCCTCGTCACGCTGCTACTCTACCTGCGCGGCTTTCATATGGACGCGGGCAGCGACCTGCTGGTGATCGCCTCGATCGGCTGCATCGACCTTGCGCGCGCCGCCATCCAGCTGAGCATAGGCCTGATCATCGTGCAGGTGGTGATCAGCTGGGTCAATCCGCATGCGCCGCTCGCCCCACTGTTCAACGGGCTGACGCGGCCGTTTCTCGCGCCGCTGCAGCGCATCGTGCCGCTGATCGGCAACATCGACCTGTCGCCGTTGGTCTACGTGGTGCTGGCACAGATCGCCGTGATGATCATCACCGGCCTGTCGCGGCCGCTGTACGCGCTGCTGTGACCGGGTGTGATCCGGTGAGCCGGTGATCAGGTGATCAGGTGAGCCGCCAAGCCAGCATGGCCACCGCCAATTGGTGCCACAAAAGCGCCGACGGCTGGCTGCTGTCCATTCACATTCAACCGGGCGCCAAACGCAGCGAAGTGGTGGGCGTGCATGGTGAAGCGCTGAAAATCCGCATCGCCGCGCCGCCGCTGGAAGGCCGCGCCAACGCCGCGCTCGAGGCCTTTATCGCCGACGCCCTGGGTATCGCCAAGTCCAAAGTCAGCGTGGTGAAAGGCCTGCAATCACGGCAAAAAACCGTGGCGGTACACGCGGCGGCGGCAGCCTCAGAAGACGCGATGCGCCTGAGGCTGGATCCAGCCTCCGGCCCAAGCCCGGCCTGATTTATACACCGGCTGGAGAGCCGCGCCAGACGGGCATTTCCAGCCGGTCACTGCCGGGGGATGCGCGCCTCGGCGATCACTTTCGCCCAACGCTGCACCTCGCTGGCGACACGCACGCGCATTTCTTCGGGCGTACTGCCGCGCACCTCGCCACCAAAGCTCTCCAGTCGCGCGCGTATTTCGGGCACCTGCAAGGCCTTGTTCATTTCGACGTGCAGGCGATCGACGATCGCCCGCGGCGTGCCGGCGGTGGTGGCGAGCCCCGCCCAGGAACTCACATCAAAGCCCTGCACCCCGGCCTCCTGCACCGTCGGCACCTCCGGCAACCCAGGCCAGCGCGTGGCACCGCTCACCGCAATGGCCTTGAGCCGCCCACCCCTGACGTGCGGCAGCGTCGCCGTGCCGGGCGCGACAACGAAGTTCACATCACCGGCGAGCAGTGCGGCGAGCGCGGCGGCATCGCCCTTGTAGGGCACATGCAGCAGCTGCGTTGCCGACATGCTGGCCAGCAGCGCGCCGGTCAGGTGTTGTGTCGAACCGACGCCGGCCGACCCGTAGCTCACGCCGTCGGGTTTGCCCCTGGCGAGGGTCAGCAGGTCGGCCACCGTCTGCTGCGGTGAATCGCTGCGCACGCTCAGCACAAACGGAAACACCGTTGCGGTTGAAATCCATTCAAAACCTTCCACCGATTTGTAGCCAAGCGTCTGGTAGAGCGCGCCCGAAACGGTGTGCCCACCCACGGCCAGCAGCAGCGTGTAGCCGTCCGCTTGCGCCCGCGCCACCGCTTCGGCGGCGATATTGCCGCCGGCACCGGCCTTGGTCTCGACAATGACCGGCTGGCCGAGGCCCCTGGACATTTCCTGGCCAAGCAGGCGCGCGATCGAATCGGCGTTGCCGCCCGGGGCGAAGCCCTGAATGATGCGGATCGGGCGGCTGGGATAGTCCTGCGCCCATGCGCCCGATGGCGATAGGGATACGGCCGCCACTAGGGCAAGCCTGGCTAACGTCGCCCAGCTTGCCAAGCTTGCGCTTGTGTTCGCAAACATCATTCACCTCCTCCGTTTATTTTCATCACCCCTCGCCTGCGAAACCGCACCGACAGCCGGCTGTTGCGCGCCGCTCAGCCAGGCCAGGGCGCGACCAAGCCCAACCGGGTCGCGGCAGCGGCCAAGTCGCCGGCCACGCCCGCGGGCACCGGAATGCCGTCGCGGCCGCGCCGTTCCGCCTCGCGGTATCCGCGCTCGCCGGGCATCAGCACGCCGCCACCCTGCGGATCGCCGGGCAGCGCCTTGAGCGCCGCGACGGTGCGCGCGACATCGCGGCGAAACACCTCTTCCGGGCAGAAACGAAACGCGTCGATGGCGATGACCAGCGCATTCTGGCGGTGCCGTTTCGTTCCCGGCTTGCCGGAGAAAAATTCAGCCAGCAAGGGATTACCCACGGCGAGGCTGCTCATCATTTCGATCATCAGCGCGAGGCCCGAGCCTTTGGCGCCGCCCAGCGGGAGCGGAATGCTCGCAAGCTGCGCATCTGTGGTCGGGGCGCCCTGCGCATCGAGCGCGAGACCGGGCGCCAGCGCCTCCTTCATGCGCTTGGCCTGCGCCAGCCTGCCCAGCGACACGATGCCGGTGCCCATGTCGAGCACGATGGGCGTGTCATCAGCCCCGGGAACGGCGATGGATATGGGCGCGGTGGACACACCGGCCGCGAGCGCGCCGTGATAAGCCATGTTGGGGATAGAGGCGGTCAGCGCCAGCCCCGTCATGCCGCGCCGCGCGATGCGCTCGGTGTAATAGCCAAGGGAACCGGTATGCGTGGTAGCACGCACCATCGCCAGGCCGATGCCAACCGCCGCCGCCTTGGTCATGGCCGCATCGGCTGCCTCGGTCATGGCCACCGCGCCGGCCGCGCGGTCGGCATCGAGCACCAGCACAGCAGGCGTGTCCGTGACCACACGCATGGCAGGCTGCGGATTGATGATGCCAGTCTGGATGAACTCAAGGTAACGCGGAACGCGCGCAATGCCGTGGGTGTCGACCCCGCGCAGGTTGGCCCACACCAGGGCCTCGGCCACGGTGGCGGCGTGCACCGCAGACATGCCGGCCTGCGCGAACAGTGCGGCAACAAACTGCCGCAGATCCTGCGCCGCGACGCGGACCGGACCGCTCATTGGCGCTCGATCTTGCGCTGTTCAATCACCTTTTGCCATTTGCGAAACTCCTGTTCCACATAGCGCTGCATCTCATCGGGCGCACTCGACCGGGGTTCGCCGCCCAGTTCGATCAGCCGGCGGGCAACCTCGGGGCTGTCGACTATTTTTCGCAACTCCCGGTTGAGCAGCGCGATCACCGCATCGGGCGTGCCGGCGGGCGCGCCCAGGCCGATGAAGGAACTCACCTCGTAGCCGGGCAAAGTGTCGGCCACCACCGGCACATCCGGCAGTGCCCTCCAGCGCTCCCTTGATGTCACGCCCAGCGCACGCAGCTTGCCGCTTTTGATAAACGGCAGCGACAGCGTGGGCGCCTCGAACAGCACATCGATGCGGCCGCCGAGCAATTCGGTCAGTGCGACATTGCCCCCCTTGGTCGGGATATGGACGATTTCAGTGCCGGCCATCGCGTTAAACAGCTCGGAAGAAAGGTGGTGGATAGAGCCCACACCCGAGGTCGAGTAATTGAGCTTGCCCGGGTTGGCGCGGGCGAAGGCAACCAGCTCACCGACGGTGCGAAATGGCGAATCAGCGGCGACGTTGACGAAAAACGGATACGCGGTGATCAACGACACCATGGCGATATCACGCATTGAATCGAACTGCGGATTGGTACTGATGGCGGCAAGCGCCGGATAACCGCCGGTCACCTCGAGCAGCGTGTACCCGTCGGGCTTGGCTTTGGCAACGTAAGCGGAGCCGACACCGCCACCCGCACCGGCCTTGTTTTCGACAATGACCGGCACACCCAGCGCCTCGGACAGTTTTTGCCCTGTAAGCCGCGCCAGGATATCGGCCGACCCACCCGGCGGGAACGGGCACACCAGTGTGATTGCACGTGACGGGTATTTCTGCGCCCACACGGAGGTGGATGTCGCCGACACGGCGAGCAGCAGCAACAGCGGCATCGACCGCAGCAGGTTCTTGAGTGTCATGCGCCGCTCCTCATTCATCAGTTAGTCAGCCAATCAGTTAATCAGTTAATCGGGCCGAGGAATACCTCGCCGGTAAAGCTGTCGCTTTGCAACTCCAGCGTCTGCGGCCACAGTGTATGGTCTTCTTCAATCTGCCGCCGCTTGGCGGCAGGGCGCGGTTTGCCCTCCCAGCCAATCTGCTCCATCTCCCAGTAAAGCTGCATGCCGTTGCCGTCCGGATCGACGGCATAAACGTGATGGCCCATGCCCGGCGACAAAACCGCGGGCAGCCGGCGAAAGCGAATGCCGGCGGCGGCAAGAAAGGAGATCGCATCGCGCAATTGCTGATAGCTGCCGAGCTGCAAGCCGAAAGAAAACAGCGTCGAGCCGGCCGGCAGGCCCAGCACGGCGCGCAAGGCCTTGGGGTAGAGCGCCAGCGAATGATGCTCGGTATTGGCGCGCAGGAAAACGCAGCGGTGACCCTCGTAGATGATCTGCTCGGTGACCGCCAGGCCTAGCGTGTCCTGGTAAAACCGCAGCGCCTCGGCGACATCGTCGACAAAAAGCCGCACCGGCCCGACCTTGCCGATCTTGAAGGGCCGGGCGAGCAGCACGCCGCCCACATCGAAGGTCTCGGGCCAGGGCGCCTTGCGCCGCCACCCGGCGTTGAGATCGTCGCCCTGGGCAATGGCCTCGTTGACTTCGGCGAACTCGGAACGGTGCGGCAGGCCCGGCGGCTGCTGATAGCGGATGCGGTGCATGGGGCCGGGTTTTGAATAGCCGGCCCAGCCGATCTGCTCGATGCCGTAGTAAAGCTCATTGATGTGCCCCGACGGATCGGGCGGATAGAAATGCCAGTTGGAGCCGGGCAGGTCGCGCCCGGCGCGCAGGATTTTCAGGCCGTTGCGCAAAAACCACTCGTAACCGTCGACCACCTCGCGCAGCGTGCCCACCTGCCAGGTGATCTGGTTCACCGTCAGTTCGGGGTAATCGGCGTAGTGCGGATTCACCGCGTGCATCGCGCCGCGCGGAAAAATCACAAAGGAATGATGGTCGGTGCCGTGACGCGTGAACGAACCCACGGTGGGGCCGTGTTTGTCACGCTCGCCCTCGGGCAGGCGCGGTCCGAAGTCCAGTTCGTCGGCAACCTCAAACCCGAGCAGCCGGTCGTAGAACTCCAGCGATGCCGCCGGATCGGAAACGTTGACGCCGAAGTGTCCCAACCGGCGAATCCGGAAAGGGCGTGGCAATTGTACACCGCCGACGACACACCCGGAAGCGGCGCGCTCGGCGCGCCCAATATTGTCTGACATGGCTTTGACCCGATTAAAGGGGAGTAAAGAAAAAGGAAGTAAAGAAAATCAAATGGAAAGGTATTTGTCCAGCCAGCTGCGCAACACAGCCTGAACCACAACATTGTTTTCGGCGAGCATGAAATGATCCACCTCCGCCACCAGGTGCAGGTCCGTGGGCTCACCCGCATGCTG
>CAMDRY010000167.1 GCA_945906975.1 Bordetella parapertussis
AGGTCGAGTCCATCCGCACCTTCGATGTGGATTCGCAGCGCACGCTTTATCCGGTCAAGGAAGTGCGCCTGTTGCCGGCGCGCGAATTTCCACTTGACGAGGCCGGGCGCAACCGTTTTCGCAGTCGCTGGCGCGAGGTGTTTGAGGGCGATCCGACGCGCAGCTCAACCTACAAGGATGTCAGCAGCGGCATCGCCCCGGCCGGCATCGAGTACTACCTGCCGCTATTTTTCGAAGGGACGGCAACGCTGTTCGATTATCTTCCGTCGGGCGTGACACTCGCCATGCACCATGACGTGCACGCCGCCGCGCTCGATTTCTGGCGCGACGCCAATTCGCGCCACAAGCTCCTCGACGGCGACCGCACCCGGCCGATTTTGCCCCCCGCGGAGTTATTCCTCGGCGCCGAGGAATTTTTCATCGCCGCCGCGGCGCTCCCGCGCATCGAAATCAAGCCCGCGGGCGGCGGCGCAGACGCAACGCAAACACTTAGCACGTCCGTATTGCCGGAAGTCGCCGTGGAACGCCGTGCCGACGATCCGCTGCAAAAACTCAAGGATTTATTGCGCGACAAGGGCGTGCGCACCCTGCTAATCGCCGAATCGGCGGGACGGCGCGAAACCATGCTGCAGTATTTGCATGAATACGGCGTCAAACCCGCCGCCGCCGCCGGTTTCAAGGCGTTTTCCGATTCAAGTGAGCCCTTCGCCTTGTCCGTCGGCCCCTTGCTCAACGGCTTTGCCGTCGACAGCGAGCAGTGGCGCGTCATTACCGAATCCGAACTCTATGCCGGCACCGCGCGCTCGCGCAGCCTGCGCGACAAGGCGCGCCAGAGTTCGGTCGAAAATATGCTGCGCGACTTGTCTGAACTCAAGGTCGGCGACCCGGTGGTCCATACCGAGCACGGGATCGGACGCTATCAGGGGCTGGTGAACCTTGATTTTGGCGAAGGCGAGACCGAGTTTCTGCTGCTCGAATATGCCGGCAACGACAAACTCTATGTTCCAGTCGCGCAATTGCATGTCATCGGCCGTTATTCGGGCGGACCGCCCGAAGCGGCGCCCATGCACAGGCTTGGCGGAGAACAATGGGAAAAAGCCAAGAAGAAAGCCGCCGCCCAGGTTCGCGACACCGCCGCAGAACTACTGCATTTGTATGCCTTGCGCGCGGCAAGAAAAGGCCATGCCTTCGATGTCAAAACCCATGATATCGAGGCCTTCAGCGAAGGCTTCGGTTTCGAGGAAACGCCCGACCAAATGGCGGCCATCAACGCCGTGATTGAGGACATGCGCGCAGGCAAGCCGATGGACCGCTTGGTTTGCGGCGACGTCGGCTTCGGCAAGACCGAAGTGGCGCTGCGCGCCGCCTTCGTTGCGATCGCCGATGGCAAGCAGGTAGCCGTGCTCGCGCCCACCACGCTGCTGGCGGAACAACATTTCCAGACTTTTTCCGACCGTTTTGCCGACTGGCCGGTCAAACTGGCGGAGTTGTCGCGCTTTCGCACCGGCAAGGAAACAACTGCGGCGATAAAGGGCATAGGCGAGGGCAGCATAGACATCGTCATAGGCACCCACAAGCTGCTGCAAAACGACGTCAAATTTCCCCGCCTCGGCCTGGTCATTGTCGACGAGGAGCACCGCTTCGGCGTGCGTCAAAAAGAACGACTAAAGGCGCTGCGTGCGGAGGTCGATATCCTGACCCTGACTGCCACGCCGATCCCGCGCACCCTTGCCATGTCTCTGGAAGGCCTGCGTGAACTTTCCGTGATCGCCACCGCACCAGCCAAGCGCCTCGCCATCAAGACTTTTGTCAGCACCTACGGCGACGGGCTCATCCGTGAAGCTGTCCTGCGCGAACTCAAGCGCGGCGGCCAGGTGTATTTCCTCCACAACGAAGTGGACACCATCGAACTGATGCGCGCCAAGCTGACCAAGCTCCTGCCCGAGGCGCGCATCACGGTGGCGCACGGACAACTGCGCGAGCGCGAGCTCGAGCGTGTGATGCGCGAATTCCTGCAGCAGCGGCACAACGTTCTGATCTGCTCGACCATCATCGAGACAGGCATAGACATCCCGACCGCCAACACCATCCTGATCAACCGTGCCGACCGCTTTGGACTCGCACAATTACACCAACTTCGCGGCCGCGTCGGGCGCTCGCACCACCAGGCCTATGCCTACCTGCTGATTCCGGACGAAGCGGCGCTATCGCCCCTCGCCAAGAAGCGCCTCGAGGCGATCCAGATGATGGAAGAGCTGGGTTCAGGCTTTTATCTGGCCATGCACGACCTGGAGATCCGCGGCGCTGGCGAAGTGCTGGGCGAATCGCAGTCCGGGGAGATGCAGGAAATCGGCTTCAACCTGTACAACGACATGCTCAACATGGCGATCCGTTCGCTCAAGCAGGGCAAGGAACCCGACCTCACCCAGCCCTTTGAAGTCACGACCGAGATCAACCTGCACACCCCCGCCCTGCTGACCAATGAATATTGCTCTGACGTGCACGAGCGCCTGACCCTCTACAAACGCCTGGCCAATTGCGGCAGCGAAGAGGAGCTTGAGCGTCTTCACGAAGAATTGATCGATCGCTTTGGTTTGCCCCCCGAGCAGACGCAGGCTTTGCTCGACAGCCACCGCCTGCGCATCCTCGGCAAACCGCTCGGTGTCGCGCGCGTTGACGCCACCGGAGATTCCGTGCAACTGCAGTTTACAGAGCACCCACCGCTGGACGCCGGCCGCATGATGGTCCTGATGAAAAAAAACGGCTGGCGCCTGATGGGCCCCAACCGGATGCGCGCCAACGCTAAAGGCGAAACCCCGTCCGCGCGCGCCGATGAGGCGCGGCGCATACTCGAAACCCTCAGACAGGCCGTCGCCACCTGAAGCGCAACCCTGTTCGCAGGGGCCGCATAACCGGAAATAAAAACCAAACACTTATGTCCACCAATCTCATCATCCAGGGTGCCGCCGAGTCCGCAGATATCCACAAGCTCGCCGGCCTCAGCGGCGCCGCCGGAATGGACACCCTGTCGGCAACGGCTTGGCGGCTGAAGTTTACGAAACAGCGCGAGGGCGTCGCCGAGTACTGCGAATCGGCCAAACTTGATCACGCATTCGTTCCGGCGGGAAGGAAGCTCGCCGACTTTGGTCTCGTTGCCATGGACATGGACTCAACGCTGATCACCATTGAGTGCATCGACGAGATCGCCGCGCTGATGGGCGTGGGCGACCAGGTAGCCGAGATCACCGCCAGCGCAATGCGCGGCGAAATCGAATTTCAGGAGAGCCTGCTGCAGCGCGTGGCGCTGCTCGCCGGCTTGAAGGAAACGGAACTGCAGCGCGTCTACGACCAGCGGCTTAAACTTTCGCCCGGCGCCGAAGTCATGCTGGAACGACTCAAGGCCCTTGGCATCCGGACCCTGCTGGTATCCGGTGGTTTTTCCTTTTTCACCGATCGCCTGCAGCGGCGCCTCGGCCTCGACTACACCCTCGCCAACACTTTCGAGATAGAAAACGGAAAACTCACGGGTCGCCTGTACGGCGCTATCATCGGCGCACGCGCCAAGGCCGATGAACTGGTCCGATGCGCACGTGAACTCGGACTTAGCCGCGACCGCATGATTGCCATCGGAGACGGCGCCAACGACCTGCCCATGCTGGCCGCCGCCGGCGTCTCCATCGCCTACCACGCCAAGCCGGCCGTCCGTGAAAAGGCCACCTACCGGCTCGACCATGTCGGCCTGGACGGACTACTCAATCTCTTTTCCTGAGACGACCACAGCGACTGGAAAAGCGCGCCAGATAAGGCTTTCCAGGCAATTTCCCGGCATCGCCGCGGCTACCTATTTGACCCGATCAGCAGCGCCAGCAGGGTAGCAGGCCCCCACTGAAGGCCTTATTCGGACTCTTCGATCCAGGCCATCTGTATGGCTTCAAGAATCTTTTCACCGGACTTATTTGCATCGTCATCAAACCCATCCAGTTCCGTGACCCATTTGTGCAGGTCGGTAAAACGGATTTTCAGCGGATCGACTTCAGGATGTTTCTCCGCCAGTTGGATGGCTATTTCAAGGGTATCGGTCCACTTCACGCTAATGCTCCTCTTTGGCGTGGTTGATGGTGTACTTGGGAATCTCAATGGTTAGATCTGCATCATTGACCATTGCCTGACACGACAGGCGCGATTGGGGCTCAAGCCCCCATGCCCGGTCGAGCAAATCATCCTCCTCCTCGCTGGACGGATCCAGCGCGGCGAAGCCCTCTCTGACAATCACGTGGCAGGTCGTGCAGGCGCGCGATTTCTCGCATGCGTGCTCGATCTCCATGTGGTTGGCAAGCAGGTTGTCGCACATGGACACACCGGGTTTGGCGTCAAACGCGGCGCCATCCGGGCAAAGCTCCGCATTGGGAAGAACAATAATTTGTGGCATGGTCAGAAACTCAGGTTTTCAATGTTTTTGCCTGCAAGCGCACGCTTGACCGAGCGGTCCATACGGCGTGCGGCGAAATCTTCAGTCACTTTATTGACGCGTTCGACATGACTTTTGATGCGGCGATGGTCGGTGCAGTCGAGCGCATGCGCCAGAGCGCTGATCTCCGTATCGATCGATGCAGACTCCGCCGGCGACAGCAAACCGCGGTCCTCGGCCAGCGCTGCCTCCGTCGCCTCCAGCAGGCGACGTCCCTCGACCTGTTGCTCGCGCAAGGCGCGCGCGTGAACATCGTCCTTGGCGTGGTCAAAGGAATCGCGCAGCATGCGCGTGATGTCTTCGTCTGCAAGGCCGTAAGAGGGTTTTACGGCGACCGATGCCTCGATTCCGGTGCTCATTTCACGCGCGGAAACGGCCAGCAAACCATCCGCATCCACCTGGAAGCTGACGAGGATACGGGCCGCGCCGGCGACCATGGGTGGAATACCACGTAATTCAAAACGTGCCAACGCGCGACAGTCCGACACCAAGTCGCGCTCGCCCTGCACCACCTGCACGGACATCGCCGTCTGGCCATCCTTGAAGGTGGTGAACTCCTGCGCGCGCGCCACTGGAATGGTGGAGTTGCGCGGGATGATTTTCTCCACCAGCCCGCCCATGGTCTCCAGCCCCAGCGAAAGCGGAATAACATCCAGCAACAGCCAATCGTCGCCTTCTGCACGGTTACCGGCGAGTGCGTTCGCCTGCATGGCCGCGCCCAGCGCGACCACTTTGTCCGGATCAAGATTGTTTAGCGGGGACTGCTTGAACAAAGCGCCAACGGCCTGCTGCACATGTGGCATGCGCGTCGCGCCACCGACCATGACAACACCCTTGACCTCCTCCACGCTGAGTCCGGCGTCGCGCAAGGCCTTACGGGTCGGTGAAAGCGTTTTGGTCACCAGATGCTGGGTCATGTCCTGGAAAACCTGCCGGGTGAGTTTGAGGTTGACCATTTCGCCGCTGCCCAGTTTGGCCGAAATTTGGGCGACATCGTAGGCGGTAAGGTACTCCTTGGCTGTGCGGGATCTGGCCAGCAATAGGCGCATGTCCTCATCGGAGAGCGGCGCAAGTCGTGCCTGATCGACGATCCAGCACATCAGTCGATGGTCAAAGTCATCCCCCCCCAAAGACGCATCGCCACTGGTGGCCATGACTTCAAAAACACCTTTGGACAGGCGCAAGATGGACAGATCAAAGGTACCTCCGCCAAGATCATAAACGGCGTAAATTCCCTCGGCTGCATTGTCCAGCCCGTATGCGATCGCGGCGGCGGTCGGCTCGTTCAGCAAGCGCAGCACATGTATTCCGGCCAGGCTCGCTGCATCCTTGGTCGCCTGGCGCTGGGCATCGTCGAAATACGCCGGCACCGTGATGACCGCGCCATGCAGCTCACCGCCGAGTGATTCTTCGGCACGCCGGCGCAACACCTTGAGAATTTCAGCCGACACCTCGACCGGGCTCTTCGGGCCTGCAACGGTGCGAAGCTGCAGCATGCCCGGCGCATCAATGAAGGCGTAGGATGTGTTTTCGGCGTGCGCATCCTTGAGTCCGCGCCCCATGAAACGCTTCACCGAGGCAATGGTGTTTTTAGGATCCTTCGCCTGCATCGCATGTGCCGCGCGCCCCACCTCCGGCTGCCCGTCGGCGAGGTAACGCACGATAGAGGGCAGCAACACCTGGCCCTCGGCATCGGGCAGCGCAACCGCGATGCTGTTCCTGACCGTCGCGACCAGGGAATTGGTTGTTCCGAGGTCTATGCCGGCGGCAAGGCGCGCCTGATGCGGTTCCGGTGACTCGCCTGGTTCGGAAATCTGCAACAGCGCCATCAGTCGTCCAGTTCCGTGATGGCGTAATGAACTTCTTCGCCCAGTTTTTCTAGAAACATCAGCTTACGAAAGGTCAAAGCGGCCGCCGCGTAATCATGGCGCGCGTCAATTTCAGCTTCAGCATCGCGATAAAGCCCATCCATCCCGGTGCGCAGCAAGGCCTCAAGTGCGGACAGCCTGGCTCCGTCATGCAAAGCCGCCGCCTCTTCGAGTGCCTCGCGCCACGCCATCTGCTCGACGAGGAAATCATGCGGCATGCTGGTGTTGGTTTCAATTTTCGGGTCGATGCCGTGCAATGAAAGCAGGTAGCCGGTGCGCTTGATCGGCTTTTTAAGGGTCTGATAAGCCTCATTCACGTGCATAGCCCATTGCATCGACATGCGGCGCTCGTTTTCGCCCGCATGGATGAAGCGATCCGGATGCACCTCGGCCTGCAGTCGCCGATAAACCTGGTCCAATTGCTCCAGCGGCAGGCGGAAGCCTTCGGTCAGACCGAACAGCTTGAAGTGATTCTGCTTGATGTCGAGAGTCATGCGCGCTCAATAAAAAAGGGGCCATCGCCCCTTTTTCAAGCGTGGCCGGCGATCAGACGTTGAAACTTTCACCGCAACCACATGCGTCCTTGACGTTGGGATTGTTGAACTTGAACCCTTCGTTCAGACCTTCCTTGGTAAAGTCCAGTTCG
>CAMDRY010000168.1 GCA_945906975.1 Bordetella parapertussis
ACGCTTCCCGGCTTCATCGACTGCACCATCTCGGCGGTGATCAGCTTGGGCGCGGGCTTGCCCGGGATCAGCGCAGTGGTGATGATGATGTCGACTTCCTTGGCCTGCTTGGCGTACATCTCACGCTGGGCCTGCTGGAAGCCCTCGCTCATCACCTTGGCGTAGCCGCCGCCGCCGGCGCCTTCTTCCTCATAATCGACCTTCACGAATTCACCGCCCAGCGACACCACCTGGTCGGCCACTTCGGCACGCGTGTCGTTGGCGCGCACGATGGCGCCCAGGCCCGCTGCTGTGCCGATCGCCGCCAGGCCGGCGACGCCGGCACCGGCAATTAAGACCTTGGCCGGCGGCACCTTGCCCGCGGCGGTGATCTGGCCGTTGAAAAAACGGCCAAAGGCGTTGGCCGCCTCGATCACAGCGCGATAGCCTGCGACGCCCGCCTGCGAGGTCAGCGCGTCCATCTTCTGCGCGCGCGAGAGCGTGCGCGGCAACGCATCGATGGCCAGCACGGTGGCTTTTTTCGCGGCAAGCTGCTGCATCAACTCCGGGTTTTGCGCCGGCCAGATGAAGCCGGCCAGGGTGCCGCCTTCGCGCAGCAAGGCCACTTCGGCCGTCGTCGGCACACCCACCTTGAAGACAATGTCCGACATCGCCCAGAGTTTGGCCGCACCCTCGACCACCTGGGCACCGGCGGCGCGGTAGGTGTCGTCGCTGAAGTTCGCCGCGGCGCCCGCGCCCGACTCGACCGCCACAGCGAAGCCCAGCTTGACGAGCTTTTCCACGACTTCCGGCACGGTGGCAACGCGCTTTTCACCCGCCGCCGTCTCTTTTGGTACGCCTATGACCTGAGGCATGAAATCCCCTTAATTAGCTATGGCTATGGATACGCAGTATTGCGACTGGTGTTTTTTCGGGGCCCGGAATAACAAGCCTGTTGGCAACGCCCCCTGTCAGGCAGAGCGCGATGGAAACTCGGATTTTTACGTTTGAAACGCATGGAAATTTTAGCACGATGCCCCGGCCCGGCTTTGCGCGTCTCGAGCACAATTTCAAATTGCACCACGGGCCTCTGAATGGCTCAGGATCTCCGAGGCAGATTCCCGCTTCCGTCGGATGCGAATTGCATAGATGGCCGCAACAATTCCAAATCCGATCAATGCAAGAACGATCGCCGGGATGCCAAAATACCAGCGACTTAGGGTTCGGGACTTCTTGCGCAAATGCTCCTGCACAAAACGCTCACCTTGGGCCATTTCGTTAAATGAGCGCTGAAAGGCTGAAAGCTTTTGCACCTCCTCCTCGGTTAGCGCGGCCCCCTTCCATCTGGCGCTGCGCTCCGCATCGCGCAACAGCTCGACCTCACCCCGATAGCGTTTCTCATTGTTCAAAGCCTCCTTGAAAAGGCGCTGCTCAGTGGCCGTAAGAAATTGCGCCGGACTCGTGATGTTAGCCGCCTCGAGCGCGGCAGCAAGCGGCTGGTCAGCTGTGGGCACGGCCAGGGTCCAAACACCAAGGGCGAGCACAAGGGCACAACCAATGGCTGGCGTGAGCAACTGGGCAAAAGCGCCCGGCGTCGGTACATTGCGCGCCGGCCCGAGAAAAAAATGGCGCAGGATAAAGGCAACAAGCAGCGCCAGACCAAAAAATGCAACCAGTGTGGCTCCGGTGGGCAGGTCATAGGCAAGTGAGGCACAGAACCCGGAAAAGCCGGCAAAAATTCCGGAAATCCAACCTAGAGTAAGCACAACGAAAACACGACGAGAGAACAGGCCTCCTATCAAAGCTGGAATAATCAGAAATGAAAAGACCAGTAACACGCCCGCATACGTCACCGAACTGGTCACAACCACGGCAAAACTCGAATAGAACAAAAAATCCCAGCGCATGACACGCCAGTCGGCAGGCGCGCTATTCGCCGCTGCGAGCAACTGCCGCCGAAAAATCCAATGGACGCAGCCAACGACGCCATACAGCATCGCGAGCTGGGCCAACTCCTCGGAACCGATTGCGAGAAGGCTTCCGACAAAGAGTTTCTTGACTTGTTCCGCGCCTTGCGGAGAACCGTCTATAACCAATATCGTCAGGGCCGTTGCAACGACATAGGCGACGCCGATGACAGCTTCCTGGCTGACTCCGCGCGAAAGGCGGCGCAGCATGGTCAGGAAAATGGCGCCCAACATTGAAAATAACAACGCATAGGCGAGGCTCGCCGAACCTGCTGGAGGATGGCCCAGCGCGACAGCCACCATCGCCCCGAGCGCAGACAATTGCGCCAAGGCAAGGTCGGCGAAAATTACATCGCGCCGCAGAACCTGCAATCCGAGCCACGTGTGCATGCCGACGAAAACAACCACGGCCGCGGCTGGAAATAGCAAAAATTCGTAGACTCCGTCCATTGTTGCTTACGGAGAAAGCGCGTTTGCGATGGCCCGCGTATTGAATTCCATCATGCTGAAGTAGTCAACGGCCTCCACAACACTGCCAACGGACGGTGCCAGGACCACAACCTTGGCGTCGGCATGCTTGCCGAGCAGGCGCGCAGTGTCCCCCGGCTGAAAGGGCTCATGCAGGATAAGCCGCACCCGACTCGCACGCATGCTGTCGGCAAGTTGTTTGAGCCTCGCCAGGCTTGGCGGTATCCCCTCCTTCTCCTCGATAACGGCGATGATGTTCAGGCGGAACCGGCGTGCAAAATAGGGCCAGGTGTTGTGATAGCTGACAAGCGGCACCCCCCGATACGGCTCAAGGTTTTTCGCCCACCGGACAGCGTGCCCCCTTAGCGCTGCGACGAATTTCCCGTGCGCGGCTTCAATGACGCTTTTTTTCTCGGGTCGGAGCCGTATCAGCGCAGCCGCTATCTGGCCGGCGATGATTTCGACGTTCACCGGGTCGAGCCAGTAATGCGGGTTGGCGCTGCCATGAACATGCCCAGGTATCACGTTGACGCTGCGACCGCGCACTTCAAGCAGGGCAATTTGCGCCGACAGGTCGAGATAACCGGCGCCACCGGGCATCAGCGCATCCCGTTCGGATCGCTGCAATAAGCGATCGAGCCAGTGCTCGTATCCAGCCCCGACACGCAGCACGAGCTCGGCGCGCCGTAACGTCGCCAAATGATTGGGGCGCGGCTCGAAAGTCTCCGGGTCGGCGCCGTTGGGCATTAACGACTCCACCTTGGCCGTACCGCCCGCCACCGATTCGGTGATGCTTTTCAGATCCGGAGTCGTCGTCACCACGACGAGCTGCGCTTGTGCGAAAGACTCCGATATCAGGGTCAGGGCGATGAACAGCGCCGCGACGCCAGTTGAGAAGCGCAGCTCAATCCGCTTATTCCAGCATCGTTTTACTTCGATCCAACCCATAGGCTTTTTGGCATCATGCAATGGACTTCCTTGTCGCCAGTCGTATGCGGCCCAATCCTGCAGTCCATCGCAATGCTCGAAAGAGAGTATGCATCAAGGCGGGTAAGTTTCTTTTTCTCAACGATGGCGGCAATCATCGCAAGCGCCGCTGAATTCATCGCCTTTTCCAGATCATCGTCCTTGGCGTAGGTGACGAAAAATTTCGCGTTATCCTGTTTAGGCAACGCAGCCGGCCGCGGCGATCTAGCCTGCTTAGGAACCATGCAATAAGTGCCTTTGACCACGTTGACCACCTCGGAAATCGGGCAATTCCATGTCTCGAGCATGATTTTCTCCGCCTGCGCGCGAGATACCTTTCGTTGCTCGACAATGAACTTCACGGTTTCGCTCTTCAACAGATCCAGGGCCTTATTCAGGTCGCGATCGTAACCGATGGTTATCCACGCCGTGGGCGTCTCAACACGTGGCCATTCAAGCGGGGTTTGCTTGATGACATCGACAGTGATATTGAACTCCTGAAAGGCGGTCTCGATCGCCGTGAGGTTGATCTCGCCATTCCCCTGCCCGGCGTGAGAGTCACCGGTCCAGACCAGCGCCCCCTTCATGAATACCGGCAGATAAAGCGTCGTGCCTTCCGTCATTTCACGCAGATCGAGATTTCCACCGTACCTGCCCGGTGGAACAGTATTGTATTTTCCGGGCTCCGCACGAGCGACCGCAATGGTCCCCGGAAAAGGCCGCAACGGGACGACTATCCCAGGCGCGAACTCCATCTGCTTCTTCTCGTTGTCGAGATAAAAATATTTTATTTGTCCTTGCGGGAATTCTTTGGGAAAGGCGCCGAGGATGCCCGGCAGATTCATATTCGACGCATAAGGACGGGGCACTATCTTGTTGAACTTTATACGCAGGATATCGCCCGGCTCGGCACCCTCGACATAAATGGGTCCGGTCACCGTGTGCGGACCCCTACCCGGAAAATCATTACGCATCTTTACCAATTGATCCATCGTTACACCGGGCACAATCTGATTGTGCGATGCGGTCATGGTTTCCATCACGATGGTGTCGCCGGAATTGACCTTGAGCACCGGCGCCTGATTGCTATCAAACCATCCCCACTGTGTGGTTGCAGGGGTGGCCGGAAGTATGTGCGTCTTGGCGCCCTTGGTCGCCAACGGCGCGACCATCCCAGCCGCATCCAGCGGCCCGTAAAGAAACGGCAAGTAGCTGTCCGCCCTCTGCAGATCAGGCAAAGGCGTGGGTTGAACCGGGGCTGGCGCCGGAGCTGTCGGGGCCTGCGCCACTGCGCCGTTAGCGAACACAAAGCCCGCCAAAATCACACCACCCACCTGCAATAGCCTGCGAGTCGAAATCATGTCGCCCCCAATCTGGTGATAAAAAACACGTAGGTGAACAGGCGGCACATTCAGCCACAAGCGTGCCCATTAGAAGGTATCTTTTGATAAATATAAGTGATAATTCGTGCTGGATTGATGCCTATTTTTTAAAACAGTGTTGCCGTTTCGGCAACACTCTTCCCATGCCAGGAGCAGGTAACCGTGAAACATTTGCGCTTCCTCCGCTATGTCGACGAAGTGGCTCGTGCCGGATCCATCCGCCAGGCCGCCGAGCGTTTGCACGTCGCCCCTTCGGCAGTCAACAGACGCCTCCTGGACATCGAGGAAGAGCTCGGAACCACTATTTTTGAACGCTTGCCGCGAGGCATGCGCCTGACTCCGGCCGGTGAGTTATTTTTACATTACATCCGAAGCCGCGAGGCCGACCTTGATCAAGTGCGTTCTGAAATTGAGGACCTTCGGGGTATCCGCAGAGGAGACGTCAGATTACTGGCCAGCCAGGCACTGGCGCCGGTATTCCTGCCGCAGACGATCGCCGCATTTCGAACTAAGCATCACGATGTGACATTTCAGGCGCGCTTCGGTGATCACGTCCAGGCGCTGGCCGCGTTAAGGGCGTTTGAGATTGAATTTGCGCTGGTATTCAACCTCGCGCCCGATGCGGATATCGAGCGACTCGCAGAGTCCGGCCAACGCCTGGTCGCGACCATGCATCGAAGCCATCCGCTGGCAGCACGCGGTAGCAGTCTGCGCCTGCGCGATTGCGCTGAATACCCATTGGTGCTGTCAAACCGCGATACTGGCGGCCGGCAGATGCTGGATCTGTTTCTGGCGCGAAGTTCAGTGAAATTTAATCGGATTATCGAGAGCAACAGCTTCGAATTCCTGCGCGCCTACCTTTGTTACGAGCGAGCGATCTCCTTCCAATTCGCCGTCGGCTCCGCCCCCCAACAAGGAGAAATCGTCGCACGTGACATAGAGGATCGCGGATTTCCGCTCGGTCAGTTGGTTCTGGCACAACTACGTGGGCGCCTTTTGCCTGTGGCGGCGATACGATTCGCAGAGCACCTCAAAGAGGCGCTTGGCAAGACGCCTGAAAGCAAACGGGCCAGGGCGGCAAGCGCAAAATAACCGGGCTGGAGTGGGCCGCGCATACCGCAACCGGGCAGCCCATCCCGCCGCTGCAGGGTTACCTCACACCGCTTCGAAGCTAATGTCCTGCGCCCCTTCCCAAAGCACTTTTCGCCCGAGTTCAGGCAACTGATGCTTGCCTTCAACGATGGTCAGAAAGTGGTTTCCAGCGAGTTGCCCAACCTTGCTCGAAAAACTACAACTGCCATAGGCGAGGATGATCTCAGTCTCGCTATATCCGCCGGGGTAATAAAGTATGTCGCCGATCGACAAGTGACTCGTATGGTTCTCGTGCTCAACACCAAGATTGAAGTCGCCCATCGGGATCCAGCATCCTTCCCCGCTCCAGCGCACGTGGATCAATTTCTGGCGGTATGGGAGTGTTGCTCTAAACGCGGCGACAGTCTTGGGCGCGTCCGCGTTGAACTGCGCCACAAACTGCATCCCGCCCGCGTTGATTCGTACACGACTCATTGGATTTCTTTCTGAATGTATTTATCTGAATGAAAAGGCCGGCCAGTCGTACCGTGTCGTCTGGCCGCTTGTTAGCTGTCTATTAGCAATCGCTCCACACCCAGCAATCGTTCCACACCCCGCGAACCCCGCCACATGAACCGCCAGTCCGGCCTAAGCCTCCGCGCGCTAACGAACCACACCGACTTGGCTTAGTGGTCGCTTCGCGTGTTGAAAGCCCGTTGGCAAATCGGTGCGGCGAGGACGCCGGTCTCTTTAGGCTTACTAGTTTTCCACTTTTATATTTGCGGTTTTTATGACTTTCTCATAACGCAAAAAATCAGCGCGCATGAGCGCGCCAAATTGGTCTGGCTTCATCACAAGGGCTTCCATTCCCTGCTTTGCAAGCGCTTCCTTGAAATCGGTGCTGGCGAGAATAAGCGCGATAAGTCCGGACATTTTCTCGACAATCTCCCTGGGCGTTCCAGCCGGTGCAAGCAATCCGTACCATAGACGGACATCGAAATTTGGCACGCCGGACTCGGTAAAAGTCGGCAACTGCGGCATTGCGGCGGGGCGGCTTTCCCCAGAGGCGGCGATGCCTCTGAGTTTTTCCGATCGCATAACCGGGATGAGCGTAGCCAGATTTCCCAGATACATCTGTGCATGCCC
>CAMDRY010000169.1 GCA_945906975.1 Bordetella parapertussis
GACGAGGCATCGGGGCCGACGGAACTGCTCATCGTCGAGGACGGCAACCACATCGCCAACAATCGGCCTTACCGCTGGCGTTCGCGCAGCGCCGACTGGATGGCAAAGCAGTTGGGTTTGCCGCAGCAGTAGAGGGCGGATTTTGAGGAGAGCATTGATGTGCAAGCGTGGAATAAGTATTGCTGTTGCGGCGGCTTTGCTGGCGCTTGGGGCATCGCAGCAGGTCATGGCCCAGGCCTGGCCTGCGAAGACGATCAGGCTGGTGTCGGGCGCCTCCCCGGGCAGCGCCTCCGACCTTGTCGGCCGTGCCGTATCTGAAAAAATACAGGCCGAACTGGGCGTGGCGGTGATCCTCGAGAACAAGATGGGCGCCGGCGGCGTGATCGCCGCGCAGCACGTCGCCACCTTGGCGCCGGACGGCTACACCGTGTTTGTCTACACCGCCGCCCATACGGTCACGCCGCTGATCTCCAAGCGGCCCTACGACCCGGTGCGCGAGCGCCTGGCCAAGCTGGGTGCCGAGCCGTTCAGCCTGAGCCCTGAGCAATTCGACAGTTACATCAGGGAAGAACTGGCGCAAAATGCCAAGATCATCAAGGCGGCCGGCATCAAGGCCGAATAGTCGTTTTTGCGGTCATTGCGAGGAGGCGAAGCCGACGCGGCAATCTCGTCGATCTTGCACTGCGCTACGAGATTGCTTCGCTGCGCTCGCAATGACGGAAGACTGTTTTTATGAATTGAAATGCCGGGAGTAATCATGATTCGTATCTTTGCAGCCATCGCTGGCCTCATTCACATATTGCTTGCCGGGACCGTGTTCGCACAGGAAGCCTGGCCCGCGCGGCCGGTCAGGTTCGTCGTTCCCTCTTCGCCAGGCGGGGGCACCGACACCTACGCGCGCTTGCTGGCGCAGGCGCTGACCGACTCGCTCAAGCGCCAGTTCGTCGTCGAGAACAAGCCCGGCGCCAGCGGCAACATCGGCGCCGATATCGTCGCCAAGTCCGCTCCCGACGGCTATACGTTTTTGCTGTCGGCCAACCCGGCGCTGACGGTCAATCCCAGTCTCTACAAGAATCTTTCGTATAACGTCGAGCGCGACTTTGTGCCGGTGGCGCGCGGCGTGGTCGCGCCGCAGGTAATTGTCGTGGCCTCCAGCGTCCCGGCCAAAACAATGGCCGAATTTGTCGCCCTCGCCAAACGCGAACCGGGCAGGCTCGCTTACGGTTCGGCCGGTTCGGGCAGCACCACCTACCTCGGTGTGCGCCAACTGGAAGAGACTGCAGGGATAAAATTTCTGCACATTCCTTACAAGGGTATGGGTCATGCCTATCAGGACCTGCTCGGCGGACAGATTAAATTCATGTTCCCCGATGTCGCGTCGGTGCTCGGGCACATCAAGTCGGGCAAGGCCGTGCCTTTGGCGGTCACCGAACGCACCGAACTGCTGCCGGGTGTGCCAACCCTGGCGGAGGCGGGTTTGTCCGGGGTCGACGCAACCAGTTCGTTCAGTGTTGTCGCGCCGACCGGAACGCCGGCGGCGATCGTGCAACGCCTGTCGGCCGAGATTACCAAGGCCATGAAAGCACCTGCGCTGGCGGAAAAACTCCAGGCCCAGGCGCTCAACGCCGTGTTCGACACGCCCGAGGTGTTTGCCCTCAGCCTGAAAAAAGAGCGCGATGGCTGGGCCGCCTTCATCAAACGCAACGGTATTGTTCTGGAAGAGTAAGGGCGTGAGCACGCCGGCCGGGCCACCGCGCGTTATCGTCATCGGTGCGGGCATTGTCGGCGCCTGTGTCGCAGCGTATTTGCAGCGAGACGGGCACGCCGTCACGCTGATCGACCACAACGAGCCCGGAGCGGGCGCCTCGTCCGGCAATGGCGGCATGCTGTCAGCCTCGTCCATCATTCCGGTGGGCATGCCAGGGGTGGCGGCTAAGGTTCCCGGCTGGTTAATGAACCCCGAAGGGCCGCTCACCATTCGCTGGCGCTACCTGCCGCACATCGCGCCCTGGCTGTGGCGGTTTTTGCGCTCGGCCACGCGGGACAAGGTGGAGGCGCAGGCAAGCGCGCTGCGCGCCTTGCTCGCCGGGTCGCTGGAAAATTACACGCCCTTGCTTCGCGATGCGGGCGCGCAGCATCTGCTGCATCAGCAGGGCACGCTCTATCTCTATGGCGGAGAGAAAAGCTGGCGCGAGGACGCGCTCAAGACTGATATTCGCCGTCGCAACGGCATTGTGATCGAGGATGTGACCGGGCCGGCCTTGCGCGATCTTGAGCCCGACCTGGGGCCGCAGTTCACCCATGCACGCCTGGTTCGCGCCAACGGCCACACCTCCGATCCGCGTGCGCTGGTGCGCGCGCTGGTCGCCGGCGTCGTTTCGCGCGGCGCCCTGGTGTTGCGCGAGCGCGTTACCGGTTTTGAGTACAACGGGGTGGCCTTGAGTGCGGTGCGCACTAGCGAGGGCTGGCATGCGGCAAGCCAGGTCGTGCTCGCCTGCGGCGCGTGGTCCAAAGTGCTGGCCGAACAGCTTGGCGACCGCCTGCCGCTAGACACCGAGCGCGGTTATCACGTCATCGTCAAGAATCCGGAAAAAGGCCCGCGCACGCCCACGCTGTTTGTCGACGGTAATTTTGGTGCGACCCCCATGGACATGGGCCTGCGGGTCACCGGCACGGTCGAGTTGGCCGGACTGGATGCGCCGCCGAGCTGGCGCCGGGCCGACCTGTTGTTGCGCGGTGCGCGCCGTCTTTATCCCGGACTGCTGCCCGAGGACGATGTAATGCGGGTCACGCGCTGGATGGGCTTTCGCCCGAGCATGCCCGATTCACTGCCAGTCATAGGACCGGCTTCGCGCATTACCAACGCCTATTACGCCTTCGGTCACGGCCACGTCGGCATGTGTGCCGGATCGACAACCGGAAGGCTTATTGCGGATTTGGTGGCGGGGCGCACGCCGTGCGTGCCCCCGCAGCCCTTCAGCGCCGCCCGGTTCCGCTAAACGACTGTCTTTCCGGCGGTGCAAACTGACTGGAAACCCGCACTGGGCGGGCTTCTCCAGTCAGGCGTACTCGGCGCGCAGTATTTTTGCCGCTGCCACCATCGCGCGCATCTTGCCGTCGGCGACATCGCGCGGCAGGTATTTCATGCCGCAGTCGGGGGCGAGAATGACGTCTTCCTTGGCGATGAAAGGCAGCGCGCGCTTGATGCGCGCGACGACGATTTGCGGCGTTTCTATGCTCATGTCCAACAGGTCGATACAGCCGACCATGACCTTCTTGCCGGCCAGTTTGGTCAACACCGAACAATCGAGATTGGATTGCGCCGTTTCGATCGACACCTGCTTGCACGTGCAGTTGGCGAATTCGGGCAGGAAGGAATAGCCCTCCGGCCGGGCGTGGATCACCGCCGCGTAGCCGAAGCAGATGTGCACGGCGGTGGTGCCGGTGATGCCCTCGAGCGCGCGATTGAGCGCTGCCAGGCCGTACTCGCGCGCCTTTTCCGGACGGGCCTGCATATACGGCTCGTCGACTTGCACGATGTCTGCGCCGGCGGCGAAGAGGTCGCGAATTTCCTCGTTCACGGCCTCGGCGTAATCCATCGCCGCCTCGGCTTCGGTCTTGTAGAAATCGTTTTGTGCCTGTTGGGTCATGGTGAACGGGCCGGGCACGGTGATCTTGACCATTCGCGTGGTGTTGGCGCGCAAGAACTTCATATCCTCGACCTCCACCGGGCGCAGGCGCTTGATCTTGCCGGTGATGCGCGGCACCGGGTTGGGGTGGCCGGAGCGGTCCAGGCCGGTCCCCGGATTGTCGATGTCAATGCCTGAGAGCGCGGTGGCAAAGCGGTTGGAATAGCTTTCGCGCCGGATCTCACCGTCGGTAAGGATGTCCAATCCGGCTTCTTCCTGGGCGCGAATGGCGATCAGTGTCGCATCCCTTTGCGCTTCCTCGAGGTAGGCCTCGGGGATGCGCCACAACTCCTTGGCGCGTGTACGCGGCGGAAAACGTCCGGCGAGTTTGGCGCGATCGATCAGCCATTCCGGTTGGGGATAGCTGCCGACGAGCGTGGTGGGAAACAGCATGGAGTTGGCTCCTGGTTGGTTTTTATTCGCGTCCGGGCGGGGCCGCCGGCACAAAGACTGAGACTGAAACTGGGACTGCGCCACATTTTACCGGAGTGCGCACCAGGGTCGTGCGATTTTTATGCCGTCCCCACCCCCGGTATCGCGGCGGCTGCCCCGCGTTGGGTGTGTCGTTACCGGCTCGTCCCCTTTCTCACGTCGTCGCTAATCATCGCCGGCAATTGGCGCTAGAATTATGTCAGCTCATGAAGAATTTTCGTGCCATACGAATGACCGCTGCGCTGTCCTGCCTGCTGCTGCTTGGCGCTTGTTCGGGCTCGCTTGCGCTGCGCAGCGGCGGTCCCGCATCCGCGCCTGCCGCGTCCGGCTCCGCCAACAGTACCGCCAACAGTATTAGAAGCGCTTCCAACGGCGTGCGTGCAAACATCAGTTCCGGGTCGGGGCCGTTGTTCGGGCTCATTGTGATCGGCGTGATGATTGCCGATGGCGTGCACTATGTTCGCGGCACCGGGCGCTGGACGCGCGCCGCCCCGCCCTTGGCGGAAGACCGGAAAATCAACATTCAGGATTGCACCAGGCCGATCGAATACAGCGCCGGCAATATCAGTTGCCGCTGAAGATGCGCTGGCGATGAAATGCCGCGACTAAAAGCAAACGTCCCGTTCAGGCCGGATCGAGCAGAGCCAGGATGTCCTCGACACGGTGTCGCCAGGTATGGCCGGCGAGCGTGATGGCGCGGGCCGCCTCACCTTGCAGGCGTAGTTGTTCCGGTTGCGATAGCAGTTCCGGAATGCGTTCGCTCAGAGTTTGCGTCTCCGCGCCCAGATAAAAATGCATGCCTTGGCCGGGCCCGAAATGCGACTCCACCCAGCTGCGTGAATTGGTGAGGCAGGGCGTGCCGTTGAGCGCGTAATTGAAAATCCGGTCGTTGGCGCCGTCCGGATAAGAGGACGAATCGACGCACAAACGGGCGCGTCCCACCAGATCGAGCATGCCGGCATAACTCATCAGCGGCAGCACGGTGACGTTGGCGGGCAGTTCAATTTTGTCCCATCCGCCGCCGACGACATGAATTTGTGCGCCCGACTGCGCCGCAGCGCGCACCACGACAACGCGGTTTTTTGCGCGCAGGAAAAACTCCACGCTACGCAGCAAAGCGCACCATTGCCCGGCGTCCGGGGACCGTCCCAGGCTGTGGGCGATGTCGATGGCGGTGCGGTGAAGCGGAACGTCGCCGCTGGCGGCATCGGCAAGCGCATCGCACAATTCGTGGTCTGCTTGCGGATGCCATTCGCGACTGAGCGCCTCAACCTGCAGGTTTCCGGTGTAAAGCACATCAATGTCGCGCTCGGACCAGGGGGTCGAGCGGTCGTTTTTCGGCCGCACCCCGGGCGGGGAGAATACGCTGCCTGCAAGCGGCAGGGACGGTTCGATCATGCCCAGTTGTTCGAGCACGCTGGGGGCGGGAAACGCGGCATACAGGCGGCGTGCATGAATGGAGGCGATGGGCTGGAAATAGGCCTGGTCGAGCAGCATCGCGACGCAACTGACGCCGCCGACGTCGTAGATGCGGGCAGCATTTTCTTCGCTGTCGAGCCTGGCCTGCGACAGGGCGTGACCCCAGCAGCAAAGGTCGAGGACCAGCTTGCCTTTTCCGGCACGCGCCCAGCGCACGGCCGTTTCGGCCTCAGCGGCGCTAAGCACGCCGACGTCACCAAGCGGGAACCACTGCACGGTATGCCCCAGTTCCTGCAGCGCGTCCTGGATGCCGTTGGCGATGTCCTGGTAGAAAAGTCCCAGAGGGATGGAGCGGACGATGGGTAGTAATACGATCATGCGGACCTTCGAAGGGAGCCCTTGCGCATGGCGGTCGACGCGGAACAAGGGGCGCGCGTATTATCGCGGATTCAGGGTTGTTTCGCAGCCATTGGTCTTCAGGGTTTTTTGTCTTTAGCGAGGGATACGGCAATGATTCATTTCGTGGTGCACGACGAGCACGACTCGGTCGGTGTGGTGGTGGTCGAGGGGGTGAAGGCGGGGCAGGATCTGGCCGGCTGGATCATGGACCAGAACAAAGATCTCACGATCAAGGCGCTCAACGACATCCCCATCGGTCACAAGCTGGCGATACGCGAACTCAAGGACAAGGACACGGTGATCAAATACGGTGTCGACATCGGCCGCACCGTCGCGGCCATCAAGCTGGGCGAGCACGCCCATGTGCACAACATCAAGACCAAAAGGTGGTAAGCGTGGATCTCTCCAAAGCGACTTTTCAGGGCTACAAGCGCGAGAACGACCGTGTCGGCGTGCGCAACCACGTCATCATCCTGCCCGTTGATGACCTTTCCAACGCCGCCGCCGAGGCGGTGGCGCACAATCTCAAGGGTGCGATGGCGATTCCGCATCCCTATGGCCGGCTGCAGTTTGGCGCCGATCTGGATCTGCATTTTCGCACGCTGATCGGCACCGGTTCCAATCCCAACGTGGCGGCGGTGGTGGTGATCGGCATTGAGGACGGCTGGACCAAGCTGATCGTCGATGGCATTGCCAAGACCGGCAAGCCGGTGGTCGGTTTTGGCATCGAGCAGCATGGCGACCACGACACCATTCTGCGCGCCTCCAAAGTGGCCAAGGAGTATGTGCAATGGGCCTCGGAACTGCAGCGTGAAACGCGTCCGCTCAAGGACCTGTGGGTTTCCACCAAATGCGGCGAGTCGGATACGACCTCCGGTTGCGGTGCCAATCCCACCGTTGGCAACGCCTTCGACAAGCTTTATCCGCACGGCACCACGCTGGTCTTTGGCGAGACCACCGAACTTACCGGCGGTGAGCACCTTGTCGCCGCGCGGTGCCGCACAGACGAAGTGCG
>CAMDRY010000170.1 GCA_945906975.1 Bordetella parapertussis
ACGAGATCATGGATGTGCGATACGAGTGAGGCACCCGTGCCAATTCTTGGCGCGGATAATTGAGCTTCAGGGCGAAGGAATGATTGTTCGGCCGCTGAGGCCGGCGTGCCGGCGCCACTTATGGCGTGCGCTTCATCGCGAAACGGGCCTTGGCCAGCAGGCTAATTAGCGCAACACGACTGCTGACCCCGCCGCCGCCGCACCGATCCCGTCTATGGATGCGGGGCGGGGTAGATTTATGAAGAGGGTGGTAAGCCGTAAATCACAGCAATGCCATTTCGCCTTGTCGTCGGTTTGGGCCCTGCAGCTTGCTGGAAAAGAGGATTTTTCCGCCTTAGATGGCGTAAACTCCTTTTAAATCAGCGTGCGGAGCGCAGGCGTCGACTATTTTGTCGCGCTGGTTTTGCGCGCGGGGTTTCCGGCGACGAGCCGGAACGGTGTATCGAGGGGCGTTGTGCGCGTTCAAGGACGCGTCCCCGCCGGCGCGGGTCGGACACCTCTTCATCGGGCGACTTGGATTTGCGCGAGGCCTTCGCCGGTCGTACCCTTGGATCTGTTCTGGGTTTTGATTTTATGGCTCTTTTTTTGACTTTTGGCACTTTGGCTTCTTCGCCCTTGCGCCAAATAACCAGAATTTTGCCGATATGCTGCACCGCGGCGGCGCCAGTGCTGGCGCAAATTTCCGCCGACAGCGATTCGCGACTCTCGCGGTCGTCGCTGGCGACGCGAATTTTGATCAGTTGGTGACTGACCAGGGCACGTTCGATTTCGGCCATTACCCCTGGGGACAGGCCTGCGTCTGCGATCATGACCACAGGTTTGAGAGGATGGGCGCGCGCCTTGAGCGCCTTGCGTTCGGCAGCGGAGAGAGTATTCATGGGCAGGGATTGTATAGGGCTAAGGGGCGCGAGGCGAGGATGGCAGTCTTTATCGCTCCCTCTCCCCTGATCCGCACCTGATTGAGCGAGGTCTTGTGTATGCTCGCGGTCTTTAGTTTCGAGCAGCTTCACCGATGAAACCCACCAGAACCAGCAAAGGCTGGATGCGCGAGCACATCAACGACCCATGGGTGAAGAAGGCCCAGGCCGAAGGATGGCGATCACGGGCCGCCTTCAAGCTGATCCAGATAGATGAAAAGGACAGGCTGTTGCGCCCGGGTATGACCGTAGTCGACCTTGGCGCGACCCCGGGCGGGTGGTCGCAGGTTGCCGCGCGACGGGTGGGGGCTTCCGGACAGGTGATCGCGCTTGATTTGTTACCGCTGGAACCCTTGCGTGGCGTCACCTTCATACGAGGCGATTTTCGCGAGGAGGCGACCGAAGCGGAACTGGAAACAGCGCTTGGATCGCGTAGCCCGGATCTTGTACTTTCGGATATGGCCCCCAATATATCCGGGGTGGAAATGAGCGATCAGGCTCGAAGTATCCACCTCGGTGAGTTGGCGCTTGAATTCGCTTGTAAGCACCTCAAACCCGGAGGCTCTTTGCTGGTCAAAGTGTTCCAGGGTGCTGGATATTCGGAGTTTTTGGCACAAATGCGCACCTACTTTGACGCGGTTGTTTCGCGCAAACCAGAAGCCTCAAGGGGGCGCTCGAGTGAGATGTATTTGCTTGGTCGCGGACTCAAATCCTGAACCAAGTTGCTGTTTCAGATAGAATGCTCTTCCCGGGTTCGAGTGTGCGGAATTCTGGGAATCTGGGAACGCAAAGTGCCCTGCCTTCTTTGCGTGAATCGCCAAACCCTGCCTTGGCAGCTGAGGAATTGATTTGAACAATCTTTTCAAGAATCTTGTGGTCTGGCTCGTCATCGGTCTGGTGCTGATGACTGTGTTTAACCAGTTCAACACCCGGCAGACGGCGCAGACGCCGATGGAGTACTCGCAGTTTATCGACGAGGTCAAGGCCGGCCGCATTGCCAAGGTGCTGATCGAAGGGCGCCAGCTCAAGGCCACCACGGCGGAGGGCAAGCGCGTGACGAGTTATTCGCCCGGCGATATCTGGCTGGTGTCCGACTTGCTGAAATATGGCGTCAAGATCGAGGCCAAGGCCGAGGAAGAGCCCTCCTTCCTGATGAATATTTTTGTGTCGTGGTTTCCGATGTTGTTGCTTATCGGCGTCTGGGTGTTTTTCATGCGCCAGATGCAGGGTGGAGGCCGCGGCGGCGCATTTTCGTTCGGCAAATCCCGTGCGCGCGTGCTCGATGAAACGACCAACCCGATCACCTTTGCGGACGTCGCTGGTTGCGATGAAGCCAAGGAGGACGTTGCAGAGTTGGTCGACTTCCTGCGTGATCCATCCAAGTTCCAGAAACTGGGCGGGCGCATTCCAAAGGGCGTATTGATGGTCGGTTCGCCGGGTACCGGCAAGACTTTGCTGGCGCGTGCCATCGCCGGTGAGGCCAAGGTACCGTTCTTCTCGATTTCCGGTTCCGATTTTGTCGAAATGTTTGTCGGCGTTGGTGCGGCGCGGGTGCGCGATATGTTCGAGAACGCCAAAAAGCAGGCGCCCTGCATCGTGTTCATCGACGAGATCGATGCGGTAGGGCGCCAGCGCGGCGCCGGGCTTGGCGGCGGAAACGATGAGCGCGAACAGACGCTCAACCAGTTGCTGGTCGAAATGGACGGCTTTGAAGGTACCGTTGGTGTCATCGTGATCGCCGCAACCAACCGGCCAGATGTGCTTGATCCAGCATTGATGCGTCCGGGCCGTTTTGATCGCCAGGTCGTCGTGCCGCTGCCGGATATTCGCGGCCGGGAGCAAATCCTGCTGGTGCACATGCGCAAGGTGCCGATGGGGCCTGACGTCAAGGCGGATGTGATCGCCCGCGGCACTCCCGGATTTTCTGGGGCTGATTTGGCCAATCTGGTCAACGAAGCGGCGTTGTTTGCCGCGCGCATGAACAAGCGCTTGGTTGACATGGAGGATTTCGAACGTGCCAAGGACAAGATCATCATGGGTGCCGAACGCCGGTCGATGGTCATGCCCGAAGAGGAGCGCACGAACACCGCTTATCACGAGTCCGGGCACGCGGTGGTCGCCAAGTTGCTGCCCAAGACTGATCCGGTTCACAAGGTTACGATCATTCCACGCGGGCGTGCGCTTGGCGTGACGATGCAGTTGCCCGAAGGTGATCGCTACAGCATGGACCGTGACCGCTTGCTGTCCACGATCGCTGTGCTGTTTGGCGGGCGTATCGCCGAGGAAATTTTCATGAGCCAGATGACTACGGGTGCGTCGAATGATTTCGAACGTGCGACGGATCTAGCTCGTCGCATGGTGACGCAGTGGGGCATGTCCGATGCGTTGGGCCCGATGGTCTACGGGGAGAACGAGGGCGAGGTATTCCTTGGCCGGTCCATCACGACGCACAAGAACGTGTCCGAAGCGACAATGCAGGAAGTGGACAAGGAAATCCGCCGCATCATCGACCAGCAGTATGCAATGGCGAGGAAGCTGATCGAGGACAATCGCGACAAGGTTGAGGCGATGACCAAGGCCTTGCTTGAATGGGAAACCCTGGACGCGGACCAGTTGAATGACATCATGGCCGGTCTGCCGCCGCGGCCGCCCAAACCCTCCTCGACGCCGCCACGGCCACCCAAGCACGACGACGGCCCGAGCAAAGCCGCTGAACCGGCTACGGCCTGATATAGCGCCAAGGCGGGGTGTGCTCGCCCCCGCGGCAGCCGGGATCGTCGACTTGTCGCTATTCCCGCGCGCTGAATCTATCCTGCGCATCCCTTCGGCTCCATGATCGACCACCTTCAATGCGGTGGTTTTTCGCTTTCACTTAAGCGGCCCTTGCTAATGGGCATCGTCAATATCACGCCCGATTCCTTCTCGGACGGGGGCAGGTTTTTTGCTCGCGGCGATGCGATCGCCATGGCCATGAAGTTGGTCGAGGAGGGCGCGGATATTATCGATCTGGGCGGTGAGTCAAGCCGTCCGGGGGCGGCCCCTGTCTCGGTTGCTGAAGAATTGGCAAGACTGCTGCCTGTGCTGCGCGCCATGCGCGATGTGCCCGTGCCGGTATCGGTTGATACCGTAAAACCGGAAGTGATGCGCGTTGTGCTCGATGAAGGCGCAGCCATGATCAATGATATTTGTGCATTGTCGGCCCCCGGGACGCTGGAGGTGGTTGCCGCATCCAATTGCGCCGTCTGCCTGATGCACATGCAGGGCGAGCCGAGAACGATGCAGTCATCGCCGCAATACGATGATGTGACGGCCGATATCAAAGCCTACCTCGCCAAGCGCGTGGACGCGGCGGTGCACGCAGGCGTGGGGCGTGAGCGTATCGTCATTGATCCGGGTTTCGGATTTGGCAAAACGGTACAGCACAACCTCGACCTGCTTCACGGCCTGGATGAAATCTGTGCTCTTGATCTTCCCGTGTTGGCCGGTTGGTCGCGCAAATCGAGTCTGGGAAAAATAACCGGACGCAAAGCGGAGGGGCGCCTCGCGGGCAGCCTCGCCGCCGCATTGCTGGCGCTTCAACGGGGCGCGCACATCCTGCGCGTGCATGATGTCGCGGCAACGCGTGATGTCGTGGCGGTGTTTTGCGCATACAGGGACGGCTTTGAAGAACAACAGGGCGGAACAGCGGAATAATCGGGGAGGCGGAATTGGCTAGAAAATATTTTGGCACAGATGGTGTGCGTGGCAGGGTGGGCGAACCACCGATCACACCGGATTTCGTAATGCGTCTGGGGTACGCCGCAGGCGTGGTGCTGCTTCGGCGCAGCAAGTTGCGCAAGGGGGAGCGTGCGGCCGTGTTGATAGGAAAGGACACGCGCATCTCCGGCTATATGCTGGAGGCGGCGCTGGAGGCGGGCCTTTCTGCGGCGGGCATTGATGTAATGCTCTGCGGTCCGCTGCCGACGCCGGCGATCGCGTATCTCACACGGGCGTTGAGATTGCACGCCGGCATTGTCATCAGCGCATCGCATAACCCGTATCCGGACAACGGTATCAAGTTCTTTTCGGCAGCGGGCAGCAAGCTGCCGGATGCGGTCGAGCAGGAAATCGAAACGGCGATGGACGATGCAA
Organism: Bordetella parapertussis; assembly: GCA_945906975.1. Next base: position 5,049 of record CAMDRY010000170.1, read on the forward strand.
TGCATTGCCGTCCTTCGGCGGAACTGGGCAGGGCGCGGCGCATCGATGATGCGGCCGGGCGTTACATCGAGTTCTGCAAGGGTACTTTTCCGTCCGGACTCGATTTGCGCGGGCTGAAAATCGTGGTCGACTGCGCCAATGGCGCCGCTTATCACGTTGCACCGCACGTCTTTCACGAACTTGGTGCGGAGGTTTCGGCCATCGGCGTCACGCCTGACGGGTTCAATATCAACGACCATGTGGGCGCGACTTCGCCACAGGCCTTGCAGCTGGAGGTGCGGCGCGTCAATGCCGATCTTGGCATTGCGCTTGATGGCGATGCCGATCGTTTGCTCATGGTTGACGGCGATGGCAGCCTGTTCGATGGTGATCAACTGCTCTACGCTGTGGCGAAGCACCGGGCAGGAAAAAAGGCATTGAGCGGGGTGGTGGGCACACTGATGTCCAATCTTGCACTTGAACAGGCGGTGAAAAAACTCGGCGCCGGGTTCGCCCGGGCGAAGGTAGGAGACCGCTACGTGCTGGAACTTTTGCACGAAAAGGGCTGGGAGCTGGGCGGGGAAAATTCGGGGCACATCATCTGCCTGGACAAGCACACCACAGGCGATGGCATCGTCGCGGCACTGCAGGTGCTGACGACCTTGCGCGAGTCCAAGTCCACGCTGCGAAAGCTGGCCGGACAGCTGACGCTGTTTCCTCAGGTGCTAATCAATGTGAAGCTGAAGGGCAAGTTCGATTGGCAGGCCAGCGCAGTCATCAAAGCGGCGAAGACGGCGGCGGACAAGGAATTGGGCGCCAGTGGACGGGTGTTGTTACGTCCGTCAGGAACAGAGCCCTTGCTACGGGTAATGGTGGAGGGGCGCGATGAGGCCCGGGTCAATCGACTGGCCAAATCGCTGGCGGAAGTGGTCACGCGGGTGGCTGCCGGCCGCTAAATTTGCGTTCGCATAGGCCATGACCTAGTCCAGTAATTTATTAAGTTGTTGATTTAATTTGCATTTAAGTTTTTTACCGGGCTCCGCGTCGGACGAGTGTGCGCGTTCTGTGTCATGTTGCTGTCACATGACATGGCTAGACTCGCGGCTGAAGAAATCTGGCGCTCAACCAAAGGAGTCTCACCCATGAAAATCAAACGAATCGCAATTTTGTCGACGGTACTCGTCCACGTTGCAATGTTCTCTGCATCGGCTGCCTATGCTCAGGAACTTACCGGTGCCGGCGCGTCTTTTCCCGCTCCGCTTTACGCCAAGTGGGCTGACGCCTACCAGAAGGCTACCGGCGTCAAAATGAATTACCAATCCATCGGTTCGGGCGGTGGCATCAAGCAAATTACCGCCAAGACCGTTGACTTTGGCGCATCCGACATGCCGCTCAAGCCCGTGGATCTCGACAAGGACGGCCTGATGCAATTCCCGACTGTGATCGGTGGTGTCGTTCCGGTTGTGAATATCGCCGGCGTGAAGCCCGGCGACATGCGCCTCACCGGGGCGTTGCTGGGCGATATATTCCTCGGAAAAATCACCAAGTGGAATGACAAGGCCATTGCCGATCTGAACCCAAAGATTCAGTTGCCGAACCAGGACATTGCCGTGGTGCGGCGTGCGGACGGATCAGGCACCACCTTTATTTTTACCAACTACCTGTCCAAGGTTAACGCAGATTGGAAGGGCAAAGTCGGTGAGGGTACGGCGGTGCAATGGCCGCTGGGACTGGGTGGAAAGGGGAACGAAGGCGTCGCGGCTTTTGTGCAACGCGTGCCGGGTGCCATTGGTTACGTCGAG
>CAMDRY010000171.1 GCA_945906975.1 Bordetella parapertussis
AGGGCGCGATCGTGGTGCCGCCGGCGCGCTGGCGGCAGCAGCCGCTGGCGCGGCGCGTGCGCATCTGGATCGCCTACGCGCTGGTGCGTCTGATGATGGGCCTGGCCGGTTACGGCAGGCCGCACTGAAGGCGCGGTGCAGCGGTTTTCCGCCGCCGCAGCTTGCCGCCGTATCGCGGCGGCGCAGGCCGGCCGCGGCGATGCGCGTAGTTCAGGCGGCGGGGCGCCGTCCCATCATCTGCACGCTCTGCATATGCATCACCAGTTCGTCTTTTTGGTTATAGATGTTACAGCGCATAGTTGCCATGCCGCGGTCCGGTTTGCTTGACGAGGGCTTGGCGGCGATCACCGTTGCGCGCATGCGCAGGGTGTCGCCCGGATAGACCGGCTTGACCCAGCGCACCGCGTCCATGCCGGGCGAACCCATGCTCGAACTCTCCAGCAGGTAGCTGTCGCACATCAGGCGCATGCACACGCCCACCGTCTGCCAGCCGCTGGCGATGAGGCCGCCGAAGATGGATTGTTTCGCCGCTTCCGGATCGGTGTGGAAATACTGCGGGTCGTATTCGCGGGCGAAACCCAGGATGTCCTGTTCGCTCAGTTGGCGCGTGCCGCTGTCGAACACGCGCCCGACGCTGAAGTCCTCGAAATAATATCTGATCGTCATGGGCCCCTATCCTTGCGCCGGGTGAGATGGCTGAAAACCCTTTATTGGCGCGGGTTTCCAGCTTGTTTGCGGTTATTTTCCGGCCGTGGCGCTCAGGTTTTGTCGGCCGGGCGAAATTGCAGCGACTTGTATTCGAGAAACTCTTCCAGTCCGTAGCGGCCTAGTTCACGCCCGTTGCCAGACTGTTTGAAACCGCCAAAAGGAGCCTGCATATTGAATGGCCCGCCGTTGATGTCAATCTGCCCGGCGCGCAGGCGCTTTGCCACGCGCCTCGCCCGCGCCTCGTCGCCGGACCAGACGGCGCCGGCGAGGCCATAGGGGCTGTCGTTGGCGATGCGTATCGCTTCTTCCTCGTCGCGGTAGGTAATGATGGACAGTACCGGGCCGAAAATCTCCTCCTGCGCGATGGTCGATTTGGGGTCGACGCGGCCGAACACCGTTGGTTTGACATACCAGCCGCGCGGCAGCCCCTCGGGCGCGTCCGCACCGCCGATCAGCAACTGGGCGCCCTCGGCGATGCCTTGCCGGATGTAGTCGCGCACGCGCTCGCGCTGCGCGGCGGAGGTCAGCGGTCCGAGCCTGGCGCTGTCGCCGAAGGGATCGCCCACGGTAAATCCGGCGGCGATGTCCTTGGCCATCGCGGCGGCTTCGGCGTAGCGGTTCTCGGGCACCAGCATGCGCGTGTGTGCGGTGCAGGTCTGGCCCGAATTGAGGAAACAGGCGTTGATGGTGCCCTTGACCGCCGCGGCAAGGTCGGCGTCATCGAGAATCACCGATGCCGATTTGCCCCCCAACTCTAGCGCCACGCGTTTGACTGTCGCGGCGGCCAGTTCGGACACGCGCTTGCCGGCGCGCGTCGAGCCGGTGAAGGACACCATGTCTACGTCCGCATGCCCGACCAGCGCTTCGCCGACCACCGGGCCGGTGCCGGTGACGAGATTGAACACGCCCGCAGGCACGCCTGCGGCGTGGATAATCTCGGCGAGGATGAAGGCATTGAGCGGCGCCACCTCGGACGGTTTCAACACCACGGTGCAACCTGCCGCGAGGGCAGGCGCGACCTTGGCGGCGATCTGGTGCAGTGGATAATTCCACGGCGTGATGGCGGCCACCACGCCCACCGGTTCGCGCAAGACCTCCGAATTGCCGACTTTTTCCTCGAACGCAAAGCCGGGCAGCATTTTTGCGTACATGGCGAAGGTGAAGGTTGGCGAGCCGGCCTGGATGCGGCCGGAGAGCTTGAGCGGCATGCCCACTTCACCGCAGATGGTCCTGGCGATCTCCTCGCCGCGCGCTTTCAGGCCTTCATGGATTTTTTGCAGCAGTGTCGCGCGCTCGGCCGGCGTGCTTGCCGACCAGGCCTCGAACGCGGCGCGGGCGGCCGCCACGGCGGCGTTGGCATCCTCCGCATTTCCCGCGGGGATGCGGCCGATGATCTCTTCCGTTGACGCGCTGATGACGCTGATGGTTTTGTCGCCTGCGGGTTTGACCCACTTGCCATTGATGTAGAGCTGGTCGCGGATTTGCATGTCAGGGTGTGGTCGGGGGAAAAGACGTATTATAACGAGCACACTTCACGGATCGCGCCCTCCAGCCATGACGAACGCCCGAACGCTGCCGCATGCCATGTTGCTAGCCGCGGTGTTAGCAGCAGCCTTGTTTGCAGGCGGCGGGGCTTTTGCGGCCGATACGCGTGATTTTCGCGATCACTTCCCGCAGTATCCGGGCTTCAGCCAGTACTTTGCCGCCAACCCGCCGTCGAGCTCGCCGCCAAGCGGTGCCGAACAGGTGTTGCTGGTGCGTTTCCGGCCGCGCTTCCTGCTGCCCAAAGACCACCCCGGCATGATCGATTTTTACGGCGATTACATTGCCAAGGGCCGCTTGTACAACGGCGACGGCAAGCTGCTGGCTGAAAAGGTCACGCGTGAGCTGCTCAACACGCACAAGGACAATCCGGCTGCGGTATTTGTGCACGAGCTCGAGTCGGCGAAGGCGGCAAGCCCCGTCGTCTACGGGCGCATCGACAGGGACACGGTCGATTTTGGCGGCGGGGTGAAGCGGCGCTTCACCTTTTTGCGCTATCACGCGGTGTTTCGCCAGTCGGGCCTGCCGGCGGGCTTGACCGGCTGGCGCGCCTTCCTGCTCAGTCTGACCGGAGACTTGCAGGATTGGCGCCAGCTCGACAACACCACGGCCGCCACGGTCGTGCTCGACGAGCAGGAGCGGCCGGTTGCGCTGATGCTACAGCCGCACAGTTACCTGCGCACCTACGTGTTTGGCACCGACGCTGCGCTGCCGGTCGACGGGCGCGTCATGATAGACGTGGCAATCCGCTCCAACGAACTGTACCGCCACGTCGAGGGGCGGGTGCACTACCGCGCCGTGCGTTTTCTGGGCGAGGAGGGCATGCGTTATATGCTGGGCGGAACCGATCGTCCGACCATGTCGGCAGACGACATCACCGACAGCGCGCGCGAATCCGATTATTCGCTGCAGTTCCTGGCACCCGCCGACGCGTTCTACACCTTCAAGGGCCACCTCGGGCAAAAACGCGCGATGATAGGCCGGCAGGGGCCGCCCGGCGCGGACTACCACACGCTGCCCGAACTCAAGCCCATGGGCATGCAAATGATGGCCGGCTACTGGCACCGCGACCGCGCTGGTGACCGGGAGCGGTTCGAGGCCACCTATGGCAAGACCGGCGACCTGCGCGATTTTGCCCTGGTGCAGTTGCCGCAACTGGCCGCGGCGCTGGCTGCGGCGCATGAAAAGCCGCCGCGCGCGCCGACGCAGCCGGGACAATGAACCGAAAAAAATCAGGTTCGTGCGCCGATCAAACCTCCGGACCGGTCTTTTCGTAGTTGACAATTGCCCACTTGAGCGCCTGCGGCCAGGGCGCGGACTTGCGGGTTTTGGGATCGGCGTTGACGTAGACCAATTCGCCGCTGGTGATGTGGTCGGTGCCGCGCCAGATGCCCAGGCTGAAGCGCAGGCTTGAGCGGCCGATGCGACTGACGCGGCAGCACACCGACAGTTCCTCGTCATAGGTCGCCGAGCCATGGTATTCGGCGGTGGCCTTGACGGCGTAAATGTCGGTGCCGAATTTCTCGACGAGGTCGTCCGGATAATTGAATCCGATGGCGCGCCAGTATTCGCCGATGGCGACATCGAAATAGACGAAATAATTGCCGTTGAAGACCACGTCCTGGCGGTCGACCTCGGCCCAGCGCACGCGCAGTGCGTGCGAGAAGGTGAAGTCTTCGCGGCGTAGTGCCGTCGTGCCCGCGGCGCGCTCAGGGGTGTTCGTCATGGTCGATCTGCATCGCCTCGAGAAAGCGCGACACCAGGTTGTAGCCGCCTATGGTGGCGGTGAGTTCCACCAGCTCGCGTTCATTGAACTGCTTGCGCACGGCCTCAAACAGCGCTTGTGGCACGCGCACGTGCTTGGTCATGGCATCGGTGTAAGCGAGCACCGCGTGATCGTTATCGGTGAGGCCATCGGGATCGCCGCCCGCCTTGAGCGTGTCCAGTTGCGCCTGCGTCAGCCCTTCCTTCAGCGCGAAGGGCACGTGCGCGGAAAATTCGTAGTCGGCGCCGTTGATGACGGCGATGCGCAGGATCGCCAACTCGCGCACACGACCAGACAGCACGCCCTGCTGGCGGATCGCCGTGAACAGCGAGCACCAGCCGGCGGCCACCGGCGGGCTGTGCATCAGCATGCGATAGAGGTTGAGCATTCTTCCGCCGCGCTCGCGCTTGATGCGCTCCACAAGATCGCTGGTTTCGGGGCGGGTGACGTCGGCATAAGCTATTCGTGCCATGGTTCTCTTTTCATTTGTGGGCTGGGGAGCGGCGAGAATACTGGCTCGCCGGGCGTGCGCGTGAAGCGCAAGGGGTGAATCGATGGCGTTGCCATTCGCGGCATTGCGCGTTGGCGGATTTTGTGCCGGTGATTGCCTAACCCGGATCTTTCCACCGTTTGACTGTTTTGGTGTCTATGCCTAGCAGGCTGAGCGCCCTGCCGACGGTCTGGTCGACGATGTCAAGAATCGTCTGCGGCTTAAAGTAAAAGGCCGGGACGGGCGGCATGACGATCGCCCCGTTCAATGTCGCCTGCTGAATGAGTGCAATGTGCCCCGCATGCAGCGGCGTCTCACGGAACAGCAACACGACCGGACGGCGTTCTTTCAGGCAAACGTCGGCGGCGCGAACAGTCAGCTCGCTGTCATAACAATTGGCGATGCCCGATAGCGTCTTTGCCGAGCATGGCGCAACGAGCATGCCGGCCGTGGCGAAAGACCCGCTAGAAATGGCAGCGCCAATATCACGATTGTCGTACGCAACGTCCGCGAACGCCGTCACCTCCTTGGCGGTGTAGGGGGTTTCTTCGAGGATGGTGCGCGCCGCCGAAGGAGACACCACCAGGTGCGTCTCGACATCGTCTATATCCTGCAAAAGTTCGATTGCACGGATGCCGTATATCGATCCGGAGGCACCCGTGATGGCGATGATGATGCGTTTCATGTTTCTCCTGCGACGCTATGCGGTTTTTTGCGGTTTGAAGGGGCTTCGGCACGCAAATGCCGGCCGGGCGATCTTACCATCACCACTATCCGGATAAGCTTCGGTTTCCCCTCCTGGGCCGATCCGAACCTTTTGGGTGGCAGACCGCCCGGGGCGTCATTTCACGGAGAATCGCAGAGCCGCTTCGGTGATGCTGATTTGCGGCCATGGGTTTATTTGGTAGAGTGACAGCGTAAAAGTCTGACCTGGAAAAATTCCCAGCCCATAATCCCATCGCGTGCCGATTGTATTTTTCGGCCTATCTCCCATTCCATTTTCCGCCCGAAAGCCATGAAAATTCCTCCGCAAATCGTCGCGCAACAGCCCGAGCTTATGGCCATAAGGCGGGACATCCATGCCAATCCGGAAACAGCATTCGAAGAGTTGCGCACCTCCAACCTGGTGGCGGCCAAGCTTGAGTCTTGGGGCATAGAGGTGCATAAAGGACTGGCAAAGACCGGCATCGTTGGCAAGTTGGCCTGTGGGCGCAACCTCGGCCGGTCCGCCCGCGCCATCGGCTTGCGTGCCGATATGGATGCGCTGCCGATTCACGAAAAAAACGCCTTCGGCTATCGCTCAAAGAACGATGGGCGCATGCATGCCTGCGGTCACGACGGCCATACCGCGATGCTCCTTGGCGCCGCCAAATACCTCGCCGAGAGCAGAAATTTTGATGGCACCGTGTACTTCATATTCCAGCCGGCCGAAGAAGGCCAGGGCGGCGGTCGTGAAATGATTGAGGACGGACTGTTCGAGAAGTTTCAGATGGACGCGGTTTTTGGCATGCACAACTGGCCTGGCATTCCGGCGGGACAATTTGCCGTCATGCCCGGTCCGATGATGGCGTCGACCGACAATTTCGAAATACGCGTCCTTGGCCGTGGCGCACACGCAGCCATGCCGCAAAACGGGATTGACCCGATTCTGATCGGGTCAGAGCTTGTGCAGGCGCTGCAGAGCATATCGAGTCGGACGGTGAGCCCCCTGGATGCGGCGGTGGTGAGCGTCACCCAATTTCATGCTGGTGAGGTGATCAACGCAATTCCGTCCGAGGCAATACTGCGAGGCACGGCGCGCTCGTTCAAACCCGGGGTCCGGGATACGATTGAGAACGCCATAAAGAGACTGGCCGCGGGAATCGCGGCGGCGCATGGGGCGAGCGCAAGCGTTCAATACGACAGGCTTTATCCACCGACCATCAACGCTGTGCGCGAGACTGAAATCGTTGCGACGGTGCTGGAAAATCTCGTGGGCAGCGAAAACGTGCTGCGCAACCTCCAGCCGTCCACGGGCGCCGAGGACTTCGCCTTCATGCTGCTGCAAAAGCCAGGATGCTATCTCTGGATTGGCAATGGCCCCGGGGATAACGGCTGCATGCTGCACAACGCCAGTTACGATTTCAACGACGAGATCCTGCCCCTTGGCTCAAGCGCTTGGGTGCGCCTCGCTGAGCATATGCTCGCCGTGTAGTCGGCGATTGCGGCCTGTTCGCAGTAGCGACTCGCCCTTGTGGCCATTCGAGTCCGCGCAGGTGCGGTCGTTTTACGTCATTCTTTGCCGGCCTTCTGCCGGTTC
>CAMDRY010000172.1 GCA_945906975.1 Bordetella parapertussis
GTGCCAGGAAGAGCCGCAAAACCAGGGCGCGTGGTACCAGATCCGCCACTACCTGCAGGAAAACATGCGCGACGAGCAGAAGCTGTTCTACGCTGGCCGACCCTCTTCCGCGGCGCCCGCTGGCGGCTATCTCGCCAAGCATAACGAAAGGCAGAAGGCGCTGGTCGATCAGGCGTTTGGCAAATACAAATAGACAAATAGGCGTAAAGGCCGACAAGCGCGTGCCGCTGCCGCTTTAACCCGGCGCGATGACATTGACCTGACGCGAATCATTGTGCCGTGGTTTAACCGGGGTATTTTTTTAACGTAGTTTGCATGTTTTGAGTAGAAGCCCGGCGCGTTACGCGCTTGCTTTTCTAAACCTGGCGAGGGGTTACCCCGGATCAGGGAAAAACGAAACGGGAGATGAAAATGCTGGTCGAAGTCAAAGTTCCGCAATTGTCGGAGTCGGTCGCCGAGGCGACACTGCTGACATGGCACAAAAAAGAAGGTCAGGCCATCTCGCGTGACGAGAACCTGATCGATATCGAGACCGACAAGGTCGTGCTCGAACTGCCCTCTCCAGTGGACGGCGTCTTAACCAAAATTGTAAAAGGCGACGGCAGCACCGTCGTGTCGGGCGAGCTCATCGCCACCATCGATACCGAGGGCAAGGCCACGATAGCCAATCTGGCCGCTCCGGCCGCAGCGGCAAAGTCCGCCGCCGCCCTGGCCGCCGCGGCGGCGGTGACGACCCAGCCCGCGGTCATGCCTGCGGCAAGGAAAATTGCCGACGAACAGGGTATCAATACGTCCGCCATAGCGGGCACCGGCCGTGACGGCCGCGTTACCAAGGCGGACGTGCTCGGCGCAGGCCGCGCGCCTGCTGCAGCGCCCCTCGCGCCGAGAGCCGCGCTGGCGCAACCCCCGGCGCCTGTGAGTGTCGATGCCATTCTCGCCGGCCGCCCGGAGCAGCGCGTGCCGATGTCGCGTCTGCGCGCGCGCATCGCCGAGCGCCTGGTGCAGTCGCAGTCGACCGCGGCCATCCTCACCACCTTCAACGAGGTCAACATGGCCCCGGTGATGGAGATGCGCGCAAAATACAAGGACCGCTTCGAGAAAGAACACGGCGTGAAACTCGGTTTCATGTCCTTCTTTGTCAAGGCGGCAGTGCACGCGCTGAAAAAATTCCCGGTGGTTAACGCCAGCGTCGATGGCAATGACATCGTCTACCACGGCTACTTTGATATCGGCATTGCCGTCGGGTCGCCGCGCGGCCTCGTCGTTCCCGTGCTGCGCGATTGTGAGCAGATGTCCCTCGCCGACATCGAAAAGAAAATCGCCGATTTTGGCAAGAAGGCGCAGGACGGCAAGCTGACCATCGAAGATCTTACCGGCGGAACCTTCTCCATTTCCAACGGCGGCACCTTCGGCTCGATGCTGTCGACGCCAATCATCAATCCGCCGCAATCGGCCATCCTCGGCGTGCATGCGACCAAGGATCGCGCGGTGGTCGAGAACGGCCAGATCGTCATCAGGCCCATCAATTACCTCGCCATGTCCTACGACCATCGCATCATAGACGGGCGTGAGGCAGTACTGGCTCTTGTGGCAATGAAGGAGGCGCTGGAGGACCCGGCGCGACTGCTGCTCGATATTTAGGAAGTGTGAAGGAGTGAGTGAGTGAAGGAGTGACGAAGTAAGCCTGCCGGGTTTGATTTTGTCACTCCTTCACTCATTCACTTTTCACTCTTCACTCTTTCACTAAGGACTCAACATGTCACAGACATTCGACGTTGTCGTCATCGGCGCCGGCCCAGCCGGTTATATCGCCGCAGTGCGCTGCGCACAACTTGGCATGAACACCGCCTGCGTCGAGGGCTGGACCAACGCGGCGGGCAAGATGGTGCTGGGCGGAACCTGCCTGAATGTTGGTTGCATTCCTTCCAAGGCACTGCTGCAATCTTCGGAAAATTTCGAGGCAGTCAGCCACAAATTCGTGACGCACGGGATCAGCGTCACCGGCGCCAGGATGGATATCGACAAAATGCTCGCGCGCAAGGATGCCATCGTCTCCAAGATGACCGGCGGCATCGAATACCTGTTCAAGAAAAACAAGATCACCTGGCTAAAGGGGTACGGCAAATTTGCGGGCAAGGCCGATGGCTGGCAGATCGAGGTTTCATCCGGTGGCAAATCGGAAACGGTTACCGCCAGGAACGTCATCGTCGCCACCGGTTCCAAGGCGCGGCACCTGCCCGGTGTTCCCGTCGACAATCAGGTGATTTGCGACAATGAAGGGGCGCTTAATTTCAAGGCTGTGCCGCAGCGTCTGGGCATCATCGGCGCCGGTGTCATCGGCCTGGAGTTGGGCAGCGTATGGCGCCGCCTTGGCGCCAAAGTCAGCGTGCTGGAGGCTCTGCCGACATTTTTGGGTGCCGCCGATGAGGCCGTGTCCAAGGCAGCCTGGAAGATTTTCACCAAAGATCAGGGGATGGATATCCAGCTTGGGGTGAAAATCGGCAAGCTTGTGACCGGTAAAAAGGGCGTCACCGTCGAGTATGTTTCGGCCGACGGCAAAGATAACAGGCTCGAATGCGACCGCCTGATCGTCTCTGTAGGACGGACTCCCAACACAGAGGGGCTTGGCGCGGACGTGGTCGGCTTAAAAATAGATCAGCGTGGTTTCATCGAGGTGGACGACCATTGCCGTACCGCACTGCCGGGTGTTTATGCCATAGGCGACGTGGTGCGCGGACCGATGCTCGCGCACAAGGGCGAGGAGGAGGGGGTCATGGTGGCGGAACTTCTTGCCGGCCAGAAGGCCCACGTTAATTTTGACACCATCCCATGGGTCATTTACACCTCGCCGGAGATGGCCTGGGTCGGCAAAACAGAGCAGCAGCTCAAGGCAGCCGACATTCCCTATCGTGTCGGTCAGTTCCCGTTCACCATCAACGGTCGCGCGCTCGGCCAGGACGAGACCGAGGGTTTCGTGAAAATGATCGCGCACGAAAAGACCGACGAAATTTTGGGGGTGCACATCGTCAACACCCATGCTTCCGAGTTGATTGCAGAGGCGGTCGTCGCCATGGAGTTCCGCGCATCCTCCGAGGACATTGCCCGGATCGTGCACGCGCATCCTTCCCTGTCCGAGGTCATGCACGAAGCCGCACTGGCCGTGGACAAGCGCGCCCTGAACATGTGAAGCGGGCGGGCGGGAAGGGTAGAATGCCCGCCATGCTGTTCTTTTCCATTCCCTTTCCCCTCCTTTTGCGGCAGTGAGAGACGGCGCGTTTGATTCCGAAGAGGATTTGGGGCTTGCCACTGGCGAGCACCTTACCGTTCTCGATTATTACCGGCGAACGCTGGAACGGCGCGGCTATGTCTCCGACGCGGCGCAAATGCGCGCGGTCGAACGCTTGCAGCGTTTGTACGAGGAATGGTCCGCTTACAAGGCGCGGCGCAGTTCGGCGCTGAGGCGGCTGGTGGTGCGTCCGCCGCTGCCACAAGGTGTTTACCTTTGGGGCGGTGTTGGCCGCGGCAAGAGCTTTCTGATGGACAGCTTTTATCTTTGCGTGCCACTGGTGCGCAAGCGCCGGGTTCACTTTCATCATTTTATGCGCGATGTTCACCGCGAGCTTGATGAAATAAAAGGCCAGGAAGACCCGCTGGGTATTCTGGCGCGGCGCATCGCCAGGCGCTACCGGCTGATCTGTTTTGACGAATTTCACGTCAACGACGTGGCCGACGCAATGATCCTCGGCCGGCTTCTGAAAAGAACCATCGAGCTTGGTGTGGTCTATTGCATGACCTCCAATTACCACCCCGATGAGTTGTACAAGCACGGTCTCAGGCACGATGATTTTGTCGCGACCATCGAGTTGATCAAGTCCAGGCTCGACGTGCTCAATGTCGACAGCGGCGTCGATTACCGCCTGCGCGCGCTGGAGCAGGTCAGTGTCTATCACAGCCCGCTTGGCGAGGCATCGGACAAGGCGCTGCTCGACACCTTCCACCAGATCGCCGAGGTGGATGAGGAATTTCATGAACTCGATGTCGAGGGGCGCGTCATTCCCTATGTGCATCGCGCCGGTGGTGTCGTGTGGTTTGATTTTTATGTGCTGTGCGGCTGGGGGCGTTCGCAACACGACTACCTTGATCTGGCGCTGCGTTTTCACACCATCATTGTTTCCGGCGTTCCTTGCATGGGGCTGGAACTCGCCGATGAGGCGCGGCGCTTCACGCTGATGGTTGATGTGTTTTACGATAGCCACGTCAAACTGGTGTTGTCGGCCGCGGCCGCGCCGGAAAAACTGCTCGACGCCGATGCGGTGAAAAAAGACGCGCGCCTGCGCGCCATGGTGTTCGAGTTTGACCGCACGGCGAGCCGCCTCATCGAAATGCAGACACGCGATTACCTGCGGCTGAGTCGCCGCGCGGGCGAAGGCCTTGCCGTCGACACGCCGCCGGTGCGGCTGGCGAGCGGCGGCTGAACACCCCCATTAAGCTTATGCCCGGAGGGCTCATGCAAAATTTCAAAGCCTACCGACTGCGCGAGGATGGAAAACAAGTCAGCGGCGCATTTGAGTCGACCACCATCGCGGAGCTCGACAAGGGCGAAGTGGTCATTCGCGTCGCTTATTCTGGCGTCAATTACAAGGACGCCCTTGCCGCGACAGGCAAGGGCCGCATCATCCGCCGCTTCCCCTGCATCGGCGGCATCGATTTGTCCGGGACCGTGATCGAGTCGTGTGATGCGCGCTTTAACAAGGGCGATGCCGTCATCGCGACCAGTTATGAGATCGGCGTGGCGCATGACGGCGGCTATGCCGAGTACGCGCGTATCCCCGCAGACTGGGTGGTGCCAATCCCGCGCGGCCTTACGCTGGCTGAAGCGATGGCCCTTGGAACGGCAGGTTATACGGCGGCGCTGGGCGTTGTGCGCATGGAACAAGTGGGGTTGCGGCCGGGCAACGGCCCGGTCATTGTTTCTGGCGCCACCGGCGGAGTGGGGTCGATTTCCATCGATATCCTGTCCCGGCTGGGCTATCACGTCGTCGCGCTGACGGGCAAAGAGGCCGAGGCGGATTACCTCAAGACAATAGGCGCAAAGGAAGTAAAGCTGCGCCAGAGCCTGGATTTGACAAAAATAAAGCCGCTCGACATCGCCACCTGGGCGGGTGCCGTCGACAATCTTGGTGGTGAAGTGCTGGCATGGATGGCCAGCACCATGCTGCAGGGTGGTGCCATCGCCTCAATCGGTCTGGCCGCGAGCATGAGCCTCAATACCACGGTGGCGCCGTTCATCTTGCGCGGGGCGTCGCTGCTTGGCATCGATTCTGGCTATACACCGATGCCCTTAAGGCGGGAGGTGTGGCGGCGGCTCGCGACCGACATGAAGCCGGCGCACCTGCAAACAATGGTGAGAACCATTGCGTTTGAGGATCTTCCCACGGTATTCGACGATTTCATTAACGCAAAAGTGCGCGGACGTATTGTTGTCGATTTGTCGGCTTGATGACTTGATGACAGTCAAGCATTGATGCGGCGTAAGCCCCGAGTCAGCACAATGGCTTAGACTTTTGCTCCGCAGTCCGTATAGTTGGCAAGACCATATCGTGAAGGGGGAGACGGGCATGAGCACCTACGCGCAATTCCATCGCCGTTCGATAGAGGACAGGGAAGGTTTCTGGTCGGAGCAGGCCGGCTTGATCGACTGGCACAAGCCATTCCAGCGGGCTCTTGATTTCAGCCGGCCGCCTTTCGCAAAATGGTTTGTCGGCGGCGAGACCAATCTGTGTCATAACGCCCTCGACCGCCACCTTGCCGATCGCGCCGAGCAGAAGGCGCTGGTGTGGATTTCCACCGAGGTGGACAAGCGGGCCAGTTACACCTATCGCGAGTTGCACGCCGAGGTGCAGCGTGTTGCCGCGATGTTGCTCGAGCTCGGGGTCAAACGCGGCGACCGCGTCATCATTTATATGCCGATGATCCCGGAGGCGAGTTTCGCCATGCTCGCGTGCGCGCGTATCGGTGCGATCCACTCGGTGGTGTTTGGCGGTTTTGCCGCGGCCAGTCTTGCGGCGCGGATCGACGATGCCGCGCCGCGCTTGCTGATTACCGCGGACGGCGGCAGCCGCATGGGCAAGGCGATTTTGTACAAGGCATTGGTCGACGAATCGATCCGCTTGGCGCAGAACCCGCCTGAAAAAGTGCTGATTCTTCGCCGCGGACTTGAACCAGACATGCCCATCGTCGCAGGCAGGGACGTCGAGTGGGATGCGCTCGCGGCGAAGCACCAGGGCGCGCAGGTTCCCTGCACCTGGCTCGAATCCAACGAGCCTTCCTACATCCTCTACACCTCGGGCACCACCGGCAAGCCCAAGGGCGTGCAGCGCGACGTCGGCGGTTACGCCGTGGCGCTGGCCGCCTCGATGAGGTACATCTATTGCGGCGCGCCCGGCGACACCATGTTCACCGCCTCCGACATCGGCTGGGTGGTCGGCCACTCCTACATCATCTACGCGCCGCTCATCGCCGGCATGACCAGCATCCTTTACGAGGGCCTGCCGATGCGGCCGGACGCCGGCATTTGGTGGAAGATCGTCGAGGAGAACAAGGTCAATGTGATGTTCACCTCGCCCACCGCGATCAGGGTGCTGAAAAAGCACGATGCGGCCTACCTCAGCAAGCACAACCTCTCCTCCCTGCGGGCGCTGTACCTTGCCGGTGAACCGCTGGATGAACCGACGCATGCCTGGATCTCCGAG
>CAMDRY010000173.1 GCA_945906975.1 Bordetella parapertussis
CACTGCCTCCAAGCGCTAAACCGTCCGCCTCCACGTGGCATCCCCTCCCCCCCTGGCGGGGGAGGGCTAGGGAGAGGGGGCGGCAAGCGCACACGACCCATCCGACCCCACGGAGGCAAGCATGGCAAGCGCAGTCAATCTGGCAACCCCCATCACCCGGCATGCGCGCGTGCGCATGCAACAGCGCGGCATCCCACCGGCGATGCTCGAAGACCTGCTCGACTACGGCCGGACCATGCACACGCACGGCGGCGCGACCGTGCTCTACTTTGACCGCCACGCCCGCGCCGAGCTGGCATGGGCCAAGGGGCACGCCATCGTGCGCCGTACCGGCCGGCGCCTTGACGCCTATGCGGTGGTGGGCGGCGACGGCGAGGTGCGCACCGTGGGTCATCGCTTCAAGCGCCTGCGGCGGCCCTCATGAGCGCGCTGCCGGGCGAAGCCCGCACCCTCGTCGAGCTGCTGCCGCTGGCGATGGCCTGGCTGTGCTGGGTGGTCAGCCGGTAAGACGCGGCCAGCACCGGTATGCGTGTCGACTCGGGGTTGCCCGACTCAAGGGGTAAGGCTGCCTCGCAGGTTCCTCAGCGCCAAGCAGTCATCTAAAACAGGTTCAGGGGCGTTGATCAAAAGTCATCCTGAAAACTGCCCGATGCCCGCCAGCCCGCCCAAACCTGAGAAGCTTGTGCCACTCGTCCGGCATGTCCGCGGAGAGAAAGTGCTGCTGGACGCGGATCTTGCCCAGTTGTACGGGGTTGAGGCGCGCGCCCTGAACCAGGCGGTTGCGCGCAACCGCCGGCGTTTCCCGGATGACTTCATGTTTCAACTATCTCCGGAAGAATACGAGGACATCCGGGCACAAATTCTGACCGGATCCAAGACACCAAACCGGAACTCATCACAATCTGTGACCAGTACGCAAAAACATCGCGGACTACGCTATCGCCCCTACGCCTTCACCGAACAAGGGGTAGCCATGCTATCGAGCGTGCTCCGCTCGCCAAGGGCCGCAGAGGTGAATATCGCCATCATGCGCACTTTTGTGCAACTACGGCGACTGATGGACTCAAACCGGGATCTGGCGAAAAGAATCGACGCACTAGAGAGCCGTTACGACGAACAGTTTGCCGCCGTATTCGAGGCCATCAAACGCCTGATCGCCGAAGACGATACCCGCAAGGCGCAGCCCAAGCGCAGGATCGGGTTTCTGCCCTAAGCACGCACCTGCACGCACCTACGCAAGTGCACCCGAGGGCAAACCCGCAAGCAAGGCTGGACAGTCGTATGCAAAATGCGTATTTTCGTACGTCAAATGCGTACAAAAACACCCAAGCCCGCCGCTGTACCACGCTCACCGCTCGCGTCGGTGCTGTTCGGCAAATCCATGCAGGCGATTTTTTCCCAGCTTTTCGGGAGGCCCGACGAGGCCTTCTACCTGCGCGAACTCGCCCGTTCGGCCGACATCAGCGCGAGCTCGCTGCAGCGCGACCTCGCGGCGCTCACGCACGCCGGCGTTATCGAGCGCACGGCGCGCGGGCACCAGGTCTATTTCCGCGCCAACAACGCCTGCCCGATTTACGAAGAACTGCGCGGGCTGGTCGTCAAAATCTTTGGCGTGACGGAAATCCTGACCGTCGCGCTGCACCCGCTTGCCGGCAAAATCGACGCCGCGTTCATCTACGGCTCGGCGGCGCGCGGCGAGGAGCGTGCCGGCAGCGACATCGACCTGTTCATCATTGGCAGCGCCACGTTTGCCGAGGTGGTACAGGCGGTGACCCCCGCACAGGGAAAACTCGGCCGCGAGATCAACCCGACGGTGTATCCGCGCGTTGAGTTCGTACAAACCGCGCGCGACAAGTCGCATTTTGTGGATACGGTGCTGTCCGGGCGAAAACTGTTTTTGATCGGGAGCGACGATGAGCTTGAGCGCCTGGCTGGAAAAGGGAACGCTGCACCGGCACCAGGCGTCAAAAAACGAGCTCGCCGGACTGCTGGCGCTGGCGGATCGAAACCTCGCTGACGCCGGCATCAAAGCCCTGAGCCCTGAAGGGCGATTCAATTGCGCGTATGGGGCCGCGCTCACGGCGGCCACCATCGCCTTGCATGCCGCGGGCTACAGAACCAACTCCAACCTCCCCGGCCACCACACCATCACGCTGCACTCCCTTGAGCACACGCTCGGCGCCGACGCCCCGCTAATCAACACCCTTGACGCCTTCGACCCCAGCGTCACAAACGCAACAAAATTTCCTACGACGCCCCCGCGGCGGTGCCCGCCAAAGAAGCCGAGGACCTGCTGGTGCTGGCACGGCAACTGCGGCGTGATGTCGAGCAGTGGCTGCGCAAAAAGTACCCTGCATTGATATAGCCATAGTCCCCGGAAACTCCCTTGCAGGGCGCGCTTCGGCCGGCAGGCGCCGAGCTATGCTCGTCGAAACCCCCGTCTCGCCGCCCATGGAGCCTTTCCAGCCACCGGCCAGCACAAGCACTCATCCGGTTACGCGCTCAAGTCATTCTTTTCGACCATTCACACGTTGAACGCAGATCAGCATTCGGCAAGGAAATGGGTCATGAGCACTTGTAATATGGTAACGATTACGTTACTATTATGACAACGGTCATTCAAGTCGAGGAATACCTGCGCGCCAACGGCTCGAGCCCGTATAAAACGTGGTTCGACAGTCTTGACGCGCAAGCTGCGGCAAAGGTTGTGACGGCCAAGCTGCGACTGGCGCTTGGCAACACCTCGAACGTGAAATGGTTTGGCGGGATCGGCGAGTACATCATCGATTGGGGGCCGGGCTATCGCATTTATCTGGCCAGGGACGGCGAAGCGCTGATCATTCTGTTTGGTGGCGGCACGAAGCGACGGCAACAAAAAGATATCGAGCAGGCCCTGGCCATGCACGTCGAATACAAAACCAGAAAAAAAGCCCAAGCTGCGGCAAAGAAAGGAAAGCGGTGACCCCATGGCACTGACGCGTGACTACAAACAAACCGTTGTCGAGCGCGTTGCGCGCGATCCGCAATTCGCCAGCGCGCTGCTCGATGAAGCGGCGACACTGTTCCTGGGCGGTGAACCGGAACCCGCGCGCCTTATCCTGCGCGACCTCGTCAACGCCACCATCGGCTTCGAACAATTAGCCGAGGTAACCGCCAAACCAAGCAAAAGCCTGCACCGCATGCTCTCGCCCAGGGGCAATCCGAGTATGGACAACCTGGCGGCAATTTTTGCGGCAGTGCGCGCGTCGCTGAAAGTAACGCTCGAAGTGCATACCATCCAGAAAAGCTAGCCCGCCCCCGCCTTGTGTGCCTCCTCAAACCTCTCCAGTAAATACGGGCTCACCTCGCCGCAGGCCTCGACCACCTCGCGCGCCCAGGCAAAGTAGTCGTGCCGCCGTTTTTCGTCCCAGTGCGAGGGCGGGCTCAGGCGCACCGAGCGCAGGTTGGCGGTCTTGTCGGCGATCTTGAGCATGCGCGCACGCGCCGACTTGTGCGGCGCGCTCAGCACCTGCAAGCGCTTGCGCTCGGCCTTGGGCAGGCTCTTGTCGTCGGTGCACTCGCGCACCAGCGCGGCGATGTCGTCGCCAAATTGCGCCACCAACTCGTCGTGCGTGACGCGCTGGTCCTCGATGCAGTCGTGCAAGAGGCCCGCGATGATGAGGTTGGTGTCGCAGCCGTCGGTGGCCTCGGCGAGCAAGAGCGCCACCTCGGACAAGTGGTTGATGTAGGGCTCCTGCGCCACGCCCTTGCGCCGCTGGGCGCTGTGCTTTTGCGCCGCGTAATCGAGCGCGCGGCTCAGCCTTAGAACGTCGTTCGCGATAATAGTCATGGTCGATATCCCCGAATGGCCGGCAACAGCGGCCGTACGTTAAGTTCTTGTCGCTCCCTGTGTAAAGCTATTGTGCACCACACGCAGGCTCGCGTGGTGAGCCCGCCACCGCTTAGCCTTGGCGCATAAACACACTGCCACCGACTTGCACAGGTGACTTGCACAGGTGTTCTCAAATGAGCTACTATTGTTCTCAATATGAAAGCACATCCCATCCCGCCCGCACCGCAACTGGTGGAGGTGTTGTTCGGCGCCTATCGCCGGCAGATCCTGGCGCTGCTGTTGCTGCACCCGGACGAAAGTTTTTATGTGCGCGAAATAGCGCGGCTGACCGGCGTTCCGGCCGGCTCGTTGCATCGCGAACTCAAACTCCTGGGCGATGCGGGACTGCTGCAACGCTCGGTATCGGGCAACCAGGTGCGTTACCAGGTCGACCGGGACAACCCCATCCAGGAAGAGCTTGCGGGCATATTTCGCAAAACGGCCGGACTGGCCGACGTGCTGCGCAACGCCCTCGCGCCCCTTGCCGGCAAAATCCGCCTCGCTTTTATTTTTGGGTCGGTGGCGCAGGGCAGGGAGCGCAGCACCAGCGACGTGGATGTGCTGGTGGTGGGATCGGCCTCGTTTGCAGCCGTGGTCGGCGCACTCAGCCCCGCAGGCGAACGCTTGCGCCGCGCGGTGAACCCGGTGGTCATGACGCGCGCCGCTTTCGAATCAAAGCGCGCCGGCGCCGATCGCTTTGTAGCGCGCATAGTGCGCGAACCGAAAATAATACTGATCGGGGATGCCGGTGAGCTTGCAGAACCTGCTTAAGATCGGGCAGATCAAGGCCCACCCGACCGAGGCCGCCGAAGTGCAAAAGCTGCTGGCTGCTGCGGCAAGAAACCTCGCCGATGCGCGCGCGACCAGCATCGGACCCGAAACGCGTTTTGACGCGGCGTACAAGGCGCTCATGCAAACGGCCCTCGCCGCCTTGCTGGCACACGACTACCGGCCGGACACCAACCGCCCCGGGCACCATGTCACGGTGATACAAGGCCTCGCTCTCACCATCGGATTGACCGGGGCGCGCATCAACGTGCTAGACACCCTGCGGCGCCAGCGCAACCTGTCCGATTACACCGGGGAAGACATCGACGACTCCTCGGTCGGGCATTGCGCTGCAGAAGCCGGGCAACTGCTGCAAGAGGTTACGGCCTGGCTCAAGGCAAACCGGCCGCACCTGGCGCCTTAAGGCCGACCATGGCCCCCGTCACGCCCGGCTGAATCTGCTGTTTGCCGATATCCGACATAAGGCTGTACCATTCAGAGAATGGATCATGCGTGGAACGAGGAATGATTCAAGACAACAGGTTCCAGGCCGGAAAGGCAGCCAAATGAACGAAATCATTTTTGTAGTTGAAGACGCTCCCGAAGGCGGCTACACCGCCAAGGCGGCGGGCGAGGCCATTTTCACCGAAGCCGACACGCTCGACGAACTGCACGCGCAGGTCCGCGACGCGGTACGTTGCCATTTTGACGACGCTGCAGCGCCCAAACTGATCCGGCTGCATTTTGTGCGTGATGAAGTTATTGCGGCGTGAAACTCCCGCGTGACCTGTCCGGTGCGCGGCTTGCGAAAGCGCTGACACGGGTCGGGTACAGCATCACGCGCCAGACAGGCAGCCATTTGCGGCTTACAACCGCCAGCCCCTCCGAGCATCACGTCACAATCCCCGCTCACGATCCGCTGAAAGTGGGCACCCTGGCAGCAATCCTTGCCGATGTTGCCGCCCACCAGGAAATCAGCCGCGACGAACTGCTGGACCGACTCTTCGGCTGACAGCGTTTGGCTCGGCACCGGGAGCGCGCGGGCGTGTTGTCAGCCATCGCCCTACTCTTCGACGCACCCGTCCCAGGCGATGCGGCTGATGGCGACCAGTTCCTCCACCGACAAGAACGCCGCCTTGTTGATCCAGTGAAAATGATCGAGTTCGTATTCGGCGATGTTCGCCGACCAGGCGTCGAACAGCAGGTAGATGGCGGCGACTTTTGCGTCGACGTTTTGCCGGGGCGCGTGGGCGTAGATGTGCGGCTCGTCCCAGCGCCCCCAGTTGTCATCGTACGAACGCAACCACAGGATCCAGTGCGTGCGCGGTTGGTCGACAGGTAATAGGCGTCAAGGCGCGCATTGATCATGCTCCACGCCCACTCCACCTGCCCGATGTAGCGGGCCGAGCGCGGCATTTTCAGCGATGGCGGGACGGACCCGGGCGCATCCCGCGTGCCTGCAAACCCGGTCGGGCGCGGCGGCAGCGGCACCACCAGCGACAGGCGCTGCTGCGGCAGTTCCTCCGGCCGCATCGGGATGCGCGGAAGCGCGCCCATCACAGCTCCTCCGGCGCTTCGATGTGGGCGGCGCACACTCTCTGGCGCAGCAGCGCGTCAAACTCATCGTAGAACTCCGACCGCCCGCTGAAAAAATCCAGCTTGCCCTCGAGGTTGCCCTCGTAGTTCATCTCCAGCACGTCCATGAGCGGCCATGTCGCGGTGAAGAACGCGTACAACTCGCCAAGGCTGAGCGGCTTGTCCGAGCTGCGTTCGTTGTCGCCACTCAGCGTGTCGCCGCCGTACTCGTCCACCACGCGGTAGTGAATGCAGCCCTCACCGCGCCGCGCATACAGGCTGGTGACGTCCCCGGTGGTCGAGCGGATGCTGATGCGCGCGATCTCGATTTCGGTCTCATCAAGGTCGGGCAGGTATTCGCCGCCCATGAGCGCCGGGTGGATGCGGCCGATGGCGCGGCGCTCTGCTTCGGAGAGCGCCGACTTGGCGAGGAACGCGGGCACTTCATCGAGGCGCCCGGCGTCGATGAGGTCTTTTAGCGCCGCCTTGCGCGCTGCGCCCTTGACCCGCGCAAGCAAGT
>CAMDRY010000174.1 GCA_945906975.1 Bordetella parapertussis
GCTCGCCTCGCAGCGCCGCCACTATGGCGCTGCCGGACCCGCCGCACCGCGCTCGCTCGCACCTATTCGCGGCGCGCTGGCCCAACCGGTGCCCTGGCTGCTGGGGCTGGTGTTCGCCGTCTACACCACGCAAAACGTGTCCATGCTGATCTGGCTGCCCACCTACCTGCAGGAGGTCGGCCATGTCGGCGCAACGGCCGCCGCGATGCTCACGGCGCTGGCGATCTTCTGCAACTGCTTTGGCAATGTGTTCGGCGGCTGGCTGGTGCAGCGCAAGGTGCCGCGCGGTCGCATCATCATCAGCACCTTTTGCATCACCAGCGTGCTCTTTACCGGCATTTTCGCCAGCAGCCTGCCCGATGGCCTGCGCTACGCCCTGATGCTTTTATACAACGCCGTCACCGGCATGGTGCCGGCGGCGGTGATTTCCGGCGCTGCACGCTACGCGCGCACGCCCGCCGAAGCCGGCTCGCTGCAAGGCCTCGTGATGCAGCTTGCCAACGTCGGTATTTTTTGCGGGCCACCGCTCGTCGCCGCGGTGGTGACGTTTTCCGGATCATGGGACGCGGCCTTATGGGTGATGCTCGGCTGCGCGGTAATAGGCATCAGCGGCGGCACCATCATCGGCCGCTTTGAGCGTGCGGCACAAACCTGAGCCCCAAGGCCGAGCGCAAACCCGCCGGTGATTCACCTGCATGGTCGAACGCGGCGATGGCCGCATCAAAACCAGGGCGACAAAATTCGGGGCGCATTTTTTTGCGATAGCCATGTGGCAAACCGCAGTCCTTCATATCTTCAAACCGCCATACCTTAGCGACTGTTAAAATTCCGCTCCATGAACCAAGCTGAACACCGCATGCTTATCGCCGGCGCCGGCCCGGTGGGCCTGGTCGCCGCCAACGTCTTTGCCGACGCCGGCATCCCCGTTACCGTGTTCGAATCCGAACCGTCGCTGCCAACCACGCTGCGCGCCTCGACCTTCCAGCCGCCGACGCTGGACCTGCTCGATCGTTTCGGCATCAGCAAAAAAATCATCGCCATGGGCCTGTCTGCGCCGCGGCTGCAATACCGCGATCGCAAGGGCTGGATGGTGGAACTGAATTTTGGTGCCATCAGCCAGGACACCGCCCACCCCTACCGCGTGCAATGCGAGCAATACAAACTCGCCAACCTGCTGGCCGAACGCCTGCAACAATTTCCGCATGCCAGCCTGGTGTTCTCGACGCGCGTCACCGCCGTGACGCAGACCGACGGCGAGGTGGCGGTGACGATAGAAGGTCCGGACGGGCCGGCTGTGTTGCATGGCGACTGGCTGATTGGCGCCGATGGCGGCAAAAGCGCGGTGCGCGAAGCGCTCGGTATCAAACTCGAGGGATTCACCTGGCCGGACCGGTTCCTCGTCGCCAGCACACCCTTTGACTTTCCATCCGTCATCCCCGACCTGTGCGAGGTAAGTTACTTCGCCGATCCAGAGCAATGGTTCTTCCTGCTGTACGTGTCCGGACTGTGGCGCGTGATGTCCCCTATCGGCGCAGATGAAAATGACGCCGACGCCCTCACTGACGCGAGCATCCAAAAACGCCTGCAACGCGTGCACGCCAAGGCCGGCGACTACGAAATCCGCCACCGCACCGTCTACAACGTGCACCAGCGCGTTGCAAACCGCTACCGCGAAGGCCGCGCCTTTCTCGCCGGCGACGCCGCCCACCTGAACAATCCGCTGGGCGGCATGGGCATGAACGGCGGCATCCACGACGCTTTTACGCTCGCCGACAAGCTGGTGCGCGTGCGCCGCGGCGAAATGAGCGCTGCAGACCTCGACATTTACGAACTGCAACGCCGCCCCATCGCGCTTGAGTACGTCAATAAAATCACCATCGCCAACAAACGCAACCTCGAGACCAGCGACCCCGAGGAACAACGCAGCTGGCGCGCGCAAATGACACGTATCGCAGCCGATCCCGTGCTGTCGCGCGAGTACCTGCTCAAAGTCTCTATGATCGCCAGCTTGAGAAACCAGGAAGGGATACGCAATGTTTGAGATACCGACTTCAACAGGCCGCAGGCTTGCCATCGCGGCGGCGTTGTTCGCCGCCACAGCCGCAACGACCGTAACAGCAGCGGATTTCCCCACCAGGACCATCACCCTGGTCACGCCCTTTCCGCCCGGCAGCACCAGCGACCTGATTCCGCGCCTGTTGGCGCAGGTCATGAGCAAGTCCATGGGCGTGAGCGTGGTGGTCGAAAACAGACCCGGCGCAAACGGCTCGGTCGGCGCGGTCAAGGTTGCCACCTCGCCCGCCGACGGCTACACCGTACTGCTGGCGACAACAGGCGTACTGGCCATCAACCAGTGGGTTTATCCAAAACTGCAATACGCACCGGAAAAGGATTTCGATCCTGTCATCAACGCCGCGGCAACACCGAACATGCTGGTGGTGCATCCTGGCATCAAAGCCGACAACCTGAAGGAGCTCATCGCCCTGGCCAAAGCCGCGCCGCGCGAACTGAGTTTTGCATCGGCCGGCAACGGCAGCACCAGCCACCTGTGCGGCGAGACGCTCAAGGTCGTCGCCGGCATCGACATCGTGCACGTTCCCTATCAGGGGCCGGCGCCGGCAATGCAGGATGTATTGAGCGGCCGCGTCGGCATCATGTGCGACAATTTTTCCAACGTCATCCAGCATGTGCGCGCCGGCCGCCTCAAGGCCATCGTCGTCACCAGCCGCGAGCGCAGCGCCAAGGCCGGCGACATCCCCACCTCGGGCGACGCGGGCATGCCCGACCTCGAAGCGGGTATCTGGTACGGCTTTGTCGTGCCGGCGGGAACGCCCAAGGATGTGGTGAGCAAACTCAACAGCGAGTTCGCCAGGGCGCTGCAAGATGCCGAGGTCACCACCAAGCTCGATGCCATCGGCCTGAAAATAATCGCCGACAAACCCGATGAATTCCGCCGCTTTATCGGCCGTGAAGCGGCACGCATGCAAAAGGTGGTGAAGGCTTCCGGCGCGCAGATTAACTAAGGCAGTCGCCCCGGCCCCGTGGCACTACGGTGCGTGGGGCGCGCACCCACATATTCCACGAGCGCCTTGCTGGTGAGGCCGCGCCCGCACCCTGCCTTAGTCGCAGCGCACCGTCATGCCGCCATCGACAACGATCTCGGTGCCGGTGATAAAGCGCGCCTCATCCGATGCAAGAAACAACGCCGCATTGGCGGTGTCACGGCCGTCACCGGCAAAGGCGAGGGGAATGCGTTTTTGCCGCTGCCGCAGTATGGCCTCGACATCGCCACCGGCGCGCTGGCCGGCAAGACGCACCTCGACCATGGGCGTGTGCAACTGCCCCGGCACCACGGTGTTGACGCGAATGCCACGCGCCGCATACTGAACCGCCACCACCCTGGACAGCTGTATCACCGCCGCCTTGGTCGCCGCATACGCCACCTGCGCGGCGCCGGTCCAGCGCAGCCCGGAGGTGGAGGCGATGTTGATAATCACGCCACCACCCTGCGCCTCCATCACCGGCAGCACATGCTTGCAACCGAGGAACACGCTCTTCAGGTTAAAGTCGACCTGCGCATCCCAGACTTCTTCGGACATTTCAACCGGTCCGCCGGCGGCCGAACCGCCGACATTGTTGACCAGCACGTCGATGCGCCCGTAGGTCTTGAGGCAGGCCTCAACCATGGCCTTGATTGACGCGCTGTCGGTGACATCACAGTCGTGCGCCATCAGTGTCCCGCCGGATTTTTTTACCAGCGCCACAGTTTCATCCAGGCGCGTGAGATCACGATCACAGGCGAACACCCTGGCACCCTCCTCGGCAAAGCGCACCGCCATCGCGCGGCCGTTACCCCACCCGGGGCCGACCGATCCGGCGCCGGTAACGATGGCCACCTTGCCCTGCAGGCGTCCGCCGACCACGTCGCCCGATCGACTCATTGCGTTCAGCCCACCCAATCCAGTCACGTTTTCGCCTCACGCAGATCAACTGGAAAACCGTAAAAATCGCCCGGGTTCTCGACCAGCAGCAACTGCCGTTGTGCCGCCGTCGGCGCGATTTGCGCCAGGATATCGACCAGCGTGCCATCGTCCGGGATGGCGCGCAGGTTTGGGTGCGGCCAGTCGGTCCCCCAGAACACGCGGTCGCCAAACTCGGCCACCAGCTTGTGCGCAAAGGGGATCGAATCGGCCCACGGCGGGTCGAGGCGCGAATTGCGCTCCGCGCCGCTGACCTTGACGTAAAAGCGTTCGTCCTGCATCAGCGCGAGCAGCGACTGGAAGGCCGGTTGCGCCACGCCCAGCGACGAATCCATGCGCCCCATGTGGTCGATCACCACCGGCACGGCGCAACGCTTGAAAAAAGGCGCCAGTTCGTCCACCAGCGCGCTCTCGAAATGCACCTGCAGATGCCAGCCCATGTCGGCGAGGCGCAGCGACAGCGCCACCACCTCTTCGGGGTTCGCCCCCTTGCCCAGATGGCGCATGAAATTAAAGCGCACAGCGCGAAAGCCCTGCGCGTCGAGACGCTCGAGCGCCGCGTCACCGACCGTGGCCGGCGCCAGCGCGACACCGCAGTAATCGCCCTTCTTGGCGGCGATGGCATCGGCCACCACGCTGTTGTCATAGCCGTGGCAGGTGGACTGCACGATGACGCAATGCCGGATGCCCAGCAGCGCGTGCAGCGCAAACAGCTTTTCCTTCGGCGCGTCGGCCGGAATAAAGGGTGCGCCGGCGGCATAGGGGAACACCGTGCCTGGCCCGAACACGTGCACATGCGTATCGCAGGCGCCCTCGGGCAGTTGCAGTGTGGGCTTGTGCGGCGAGGCGAGGTAAGAAGGTTGGGGATCGCTCATGGTTGGTATGCGCTGCGCGCTAGTCTTCCTTGAAACCGATGGCCTTGATGATGCCGCCCCAACGCGCCTGCTCGGCGGCAACGAATGCGGCGTATTCCTCCACGGTGGTCGGCGAGGGAATGCCGCTCACCTTGGCGAACTGCTCCACCAGCACCGGCGACTTGAGCCCGGCGATGGCGGCGGTGTTGAGGCGCTTGATGATGTCGGGCGGCGTGCCGCCGGGCGCGACCAGGCCGTACCAGTTATCGGAAATCACGCGCGGGAATTTCACCTCGGCGGTGGTCGGCACATCGGGCAGCGCGTCAATGCGCTTTGCCGTGGTGAGCGCCACCGCCTTCAGCTTGCCCGACTTGATATGCGGCAACACCACCGGGATATCGAAAAAGCCCAGCTGCACCTGCCCGCCCAGCAAATCGGTTACCGCCGGCGCCGCGCCCTTGTAGGCGACATGCACGATGTCGATGCCGGCCTCGGCCTTGAGCAGTTCACCGGCGAGGTGGGTGATGCCACCGGCTCCGGCCGAGCCGTAGTTGAGCTTGCCCGGATTGGCCTTGGCGTAGGCGATGAGTTCGGCAAAACTGTTCACCGGCAGCGAAGGATGCACAACAATGGCCTCGGGCACCTTTACCACCACCGAGATCAGCGCAAGATCCTTGTTCGGGTTGAACGGCATCTTGGACAGCGCAAACGGCGCCATCGCCACCGAGCCCTGATTGTTAAAGCCCAGCGTGTAACCGTCAGGCGCAGCCTTGGCCACCGCATCCATGCCCAGCACGCCACCGACGCCGCCCTTGTTCTCCACCACCACCGGCTGGCCTAGGCTGGCCGACAGCGCCTGCGCCATCGCACGACCAAAAAAATCGGCCGGGCCGCCTGCGGGAAAACCGATGATCAGCCGGATCGGCTTGTTCGGATAGGCCTGGGCCTGTACCGAATTGACGAAAGACACCGAGGCCATTGCAAGCAACGCACAAGCCAGATTTTTAATGAGTCCGCGCATGGGTCTTCTCCTTGGATACTGGGTACTGGGTGCCGGGTGCTGGGTGCTGACTAGTAAGCGGCCTTGTGATGCGTGCAGCATGCTATGCCGCATACATAAAAGTCGCACTTGCCGCCAACTGCTGATGTTTTATGCTGCGTTTTTTATGGCGCGTGTTGTGTGGTTCGCAATAGCCTCGAAGCCAACAATTTCGGCGACCCCGGCCAACAAGTTACCAGAAGCGGCCCACGCGGCGCGCAATTCTTTACCCCGTCGCCCGGCTATTTTTTGCGCGGGATCACCAGGAACTGCGCCAGCGGCATACCTTCGCCGAGTTTGGCAAGCCGCTCCTCCTCCGCCTGTTCCAGGCGCTGCGCCGTCGCCAGCACCTCGGCGGCACGCGCGCGCGGCACGAAGCACACACCCACTTCATCAGCGATAACCAGGTCGCCCGGATGCACCGTAACGCCGGCCATCACCACGGGCACGTTGATCCCGACAGTTTCGATACGCCACTTGCCGGTGGCCGGGCTGACCGAAGAGGACCACACCGGGTAGCCGATCTTGCGCGAATGGTCGATGTCGCGCACCGCGCCGTCCACCACCGCACCGGCCTCGCCCTGGCGCTTGCCGATGGAGGCCGAGATGCCGCCCATGCTGGAAATATTCGCCACCCCCTGTATCACCAGGATGTCGCCGGGCGCGGCGAGGTTGTGCGCCTCGATTTCAGCCAGATGCGAGACCTTGCGCGCCACCGCCTCGGGCACCGTCTTGTCGAGCTTGCGGTTGAGCACCGTCACCGCCTGCGCCACCACGCGCGCTGCAGGGTCGCTTGGCCGCAAGGTCGAGCCGGGCACCGCGCCACTGACACCACAATAGTCCATGGCATCGGACGT
>CAMDRY010000175.1 GCA_945906975.1 Bordetella parapertussis
TAATCGGCACGCCGTCCACGACCCGAACAAGGACACACCCCATGAGCCAGCCCATTCGCAGCGTCCTCATCTACGGCTACGGCGTCATGGGTCAGGGCGTGGCGCGCAGCTTCGCCGACGCCGGCTTCACCACCCTCGTCAAGTCGGGGCGCGCCGCCGAACTCACGCTGCCGGACAACATCCGCGCCCTCAGCACGCTGCCGGCCGAGGCGCCGGACCTGGCGATCGAGTTCGTGTCAGAGGATGTCGCCACCAAACAGGCGGTGATCGCCGAAATGGAAAAGGCCTGGCCCGATGGCAGGACACTGATCGCCACCGGCACCTCCGGCCTCGACCTGGTCGAACTCGCGCACGGCATGAAACACCCGGAGAATTTCATCGGTCTGCATTACTTCATGCCGGCCGACACCACCCCGGTGGTCGAGGTGATGGCCGGGCTGGACGCACCGCGCGAGGCGGTCGACCGCGCCGCCGAGGCCTTGCGCAAAACCGGCAAGGAGCCGGTGCTGTTGTACAAGCCCATCGTCGGCTTTCTTATCAACCGCCTGCAGCACGCCATACTGCACGAGGCCTACTACCTGATCGAGGCGGGCGTATCCTCGGCCGCCGACATCGACCACGCAGCGCGCCGCCTGCTGGCGCCGCGCATGTGCCTCACCGGCCTGATCCAGCAAAAAGACATCAGCGGCCTGAAAATCCACGCCGACGCGCAGCGCTCCATCGTGCCCAAGCTGTTTCATAACAACGAACCCAACCCGATGTTGCAAAATATGGTGAAACACGGCGAGACCGGGCTTGCCTCGGCATCGGGCCAGGGTTTTTACGACTGGGAAGGCTGCGATGCGACGGCCATCAAGAAACAGGCGTCGCAGCAACTCTCCAAACTGCTCACTTACCTTGACAAGGAACTGGCTGCGCCAGAGGGCAAGCAACCGGGCGTGCGCAAGTAGTACAGGCCAGAGACCGCTCCAGGCCATTCAGACAAGTCAGACAAGACCCGGCAACGCCGATCGTTTTCAGTCGACCTTCGCACCGACTTCCTTCACCAGCCTGCTGTAGCGGCCGAACTCGGCGCGGATCTCCGCGGCGAACTCCTCCGGTGTGGTGATCCAGGCTTCCACACCCCCGGCGTTGCGCAGACGGTCCTTCACCTCGGGCAGCGCCAGCGCCTTGTTGACCTCGGTGCGCAGGCGCGTGATCACCGCCTCGGGCGTGCCCGCGGGCGCAAACAGCCCATACCACTGCACCATGGTGAAATCCGCATAAAGCTCGGCCACGGTCGGCACATCGGGCATCACCGGCGAGCGTTGCGGTCCGGTGAAGGCTAGCGCGCGCAAGCGGCCCGCCTTGATCTGCGGCGCACTGGAAGTGCCCGACATGGTCGCCGAGACTTCTCCGGCCACCGTCGCGGTGGCAGCCGGGGAGCCACCCTTGTAGGGGATATGGACCATGTTGATACCGGCACGCGCCTTCAGCCGCTCCATGGTCAGGTGATGCTGGCTGCCATTGCCGCCAGAGGCGTATTGCAGGGGCGGATTGGTGCGGCGCGCGAATTCGATAAACTCGGCGAGCGTGTGCGCCGGCACGGCCGGATTGACGGCCAGAAAAAAACCGTTGGACACCAGACTCGCCACCGGAACAAGGTCCTTCATCGTATCGAAGGGCATTTTCGCGTACAGGTGTGGATTGATGGTCATCAGGCTGTCCATCCCGAGCAGCAGGGTGTAACCGTCCGGCGCCGACTTGGCGACCACATCACCGGCGATGTTGCCGTTGGAGCCGACGCGGTTCTCCACCACCACCGACTGCCCCAGCGCCTCGGCAAGCCTCGGGGCGATCAGGCGCGCCACGATGTCCGGTCCGCCGCCAGGCGGGATGGGCACGAGCAGCCTTATCGATTTGGCCGGATATTGCGCCCATGCCGGCTGCAGCAGCATGGGCAGCAACAGCAGCGCGGACGCGGTGCCAAGGCCTAAGCAGCCCAGGCGGCCCAGGCGCTGCATCAATGCGCCAACACGCAATGCGATGTTCATGTCCCTACGCTTACCCATGAAACCCACCCCCCTGCTTGTGCCTTACTCCCGCAAACGCCCTACAGGCGCGGCTTTTCAGCCATCGCCTGATTTAAATCCGGCAATGCCGAACGCCATGAATGCAGCCTGCGCCGGTTCGGGCAAAAACCTGAGCATCGGCCCGGCAATCGCCGACAGGCTCACCGCCGTATAAGCGACCATCAGCACCATCAGCGGCAGATGCAGCGGATGCGGCACCAGGACCGCACAGACCGGCAAACATGAAGAGGGCCAGGTTCGCCAGCCTGGCCCTGTTAATGCGAGCCGCACCGCGCCCACCCCTGCCGCCATGCCGGCGCGCGCACCCACACGCAGCGGCTCACGCCAACAGTCGCACGTACCAGCGCGCTCGCCATCACAGCCACAATCAAACCCACAATCACACCCGAAATCATAATCACACTAAAGCTCAAACCTGTGCGTGCGCTTAATTTCAGCGTGAACCGAGTTTGTCGCCGCCGGCGCCGATGCCGTTGAGATAAATCTCCCATACCTGCAGGTTACGTTCGCAGGCGATGACAACGTTGTCTTCCATGTGCAGCTTTTTGGCAAAACGCTCCACCGCCTGCCAGCCCATGTCAGAGTGCGCAATATCGGCCTCTTCGTGCAATTCGAAAAAATCGAGTTCCCCGCCGGAGAGCTTGAACAGTTTCCCCCAGCGGTGACGCTCCAATCCGAACCAGCCGTGTTTTTTCATCATGCCACTGCCGTAACCGGGCACATTGATGCGCTCGGCGCAGGTGTTGGCGACGATGCCCTCGAGCCAGTGCCGGTTGGCCATCAGGCCCTCCCACGCCGCCCAGGCCACGGACGTGGACGCCAGCGGCGTCGCCGAACGCAGCGTCTTGCGCGTCAGGCCGATGCGCATGCCCAGTTCCTCGAGAATCTCCCAGTGTGCCTTGCCGCCGCCGTGCTCGTGGTCGGCGATGACCTCTTGGCTGCAGGCCTTGATGATGTTGATGCGCGTATCCCAGTCGGGGCAGTTGGTCGCCACCTTGAGCTTGAGCACCGAGTTGCGCTGGCGCGTGTTAAGGCGGTGCTGCATGGCGAACATGCGCGCACGGCCCTTGGTCATGTCTTCTTGAAAATACCGCGTGCGCTTGCAAAAATCACTGACCACAGCATCAAGACGGGCGAGCACACTTTTTTTGGCCATCGTTATTCCTTCGGTTGCGGTTCGGAAGCGTTCGGAAACGATCAGGGAAAATTGGCGATTCTGCGCGCTTCTTTTCTGCCTGCCCCGGCTGCTGTGCCAGCACCGGCGAAAGCGCCAAGCCGCACAAAAAAACCGGACGAAAACCCAAGCGCGATGCAACAACGCGTCACCCGCTTTGTCATTGGCTTCATGTCCACTCCTTGTATTGCTTGCAATCTTTGGATGGGGCGCTATTTAGGTTTTTGCGCCGCTGTTACTCATCCACTGTTGCTCACCCTCGGTTGCTCATCCACTGTTGCCCATCATATCCTGCCTGCCGCGCTGCCGGCACCCGCCCTGGTGCAGGCAGCAAACCCCGCAGCAAACCCGCCCGAGCCGAAACCTTTAAACTGCGGAGTCGCACGAAGGGCGAAGGATGAAGGACACGCCCAAGAGAAGCGTCGGAGGAACAACCCCCGGCATCAATCCAATGCGTTGCGCCGACCCGCCCGCTCCTAGGCCCGCTGACCCGCCCACTTGGCCCACCCAATGGACACACTCACCCACATCCTTTCAGGCGCGCTGCTGGCGCGTGCGACGGCCCCGCGCGAAAAACGCAGCGGCGAGCCCAGCACCGCGCAGCGCATCCTGGTGGGCGCCCTCGCCTGCGGTTTTCCCGACATCGATTTCGTCGCGAACCTGGTCTCGCCGCTCACCTACCTGGTCAATCATCGCGGCCTCACCCACTCACTGGTAGCGCTGCCCGTTTGGGCGTTTTTCATCGCCTGGGTTTGCGCGCGGCTGCTGCGGCCGCAACGCGGCTGGCGTGCGTTCATCGGCACGGCAGCGATGGGCGTCGGCCTGCACATCGCCGCCGACCTGATCACCACCTTTGGCACCATCCTGTTCTCGCCCCTGACACAAACGCGCTTCGCCTGGGGAACCACCTTCATCATCGACCTGTGGTTCAGCGGCATCATCATCGCCGGACTGGTCGCTTCGGCCTTGCGCCGCGACTCGCGCACACCGGCTGTCGCCGCATGCACGGTGCTCGCCGCCTATGTGCTGTTTCAGGCGCTGATGAAGAACGAGGCCTCCTCGCTCGGGCATGACTACGCCAAAACGCAGGGCCTGAAAAACGCCGAGGTAAGCGCGCTGCCGCGTGCGGTTTCGCCCTTTAACTGGACCGTTGTCGTCTCGACAGCCGATGCCCAGCATCACGCCAACATCAACCTCGCACAACGCCGCATGCCGCCAGAGCCGCGGCCCGATGACGGCTTTTTCGCCCGCATGCGCGCCAATTTCTATCCCCCGTCAATGGCACGCTGGCAATTGTCACCGCGCTTTGGCTTCACCGCAGCCGAATCCGCACTCGCCCGCGAAGCCTGGGAGCAGCCCGATTTCGCCTACTACCGCTGGTTTGCCTCTTATCCGGCCCTGCTGTTCATCGACCGCCAGCGCACCTCGACCTGCGTGTGGTTCCAGGACCTGCGCTTTGCCAATGTCGGCGTCAACTACACACCGTTTCGACACGGCATGTGCCGCGAACAGGGCAAACCATGGCAGCGCCATGAATGGCTCGGAGAAGGGCGGCATAGCCGTTTTGATTGATGCGATGCGCCGCGCATGCGATGGCGACAACCGGATTGCCCGAGCCTAGGGCCGCAAGCTTTGATGCCCCACACCACCCGTACATAAATGACTCTCGCCGATATCGTCCGCCTCGTCGCCCTCGCCGCCATCTGGGGCGGCTCCTACATGCTAGTGCGCTACGCCGCGCCGTTCATCGACGCGGTCTGGCTTTCGGAGTTGCGCATCAGCCTGGCCGCAATAGCCATGCTCGCCTACGCGCGCTTCGCCGGTGTGGAGCTGCGCGTGCAGGAGCGCTGGCGCATCTATGCCGTGATGGGCGTGATCCACACCGCGCTACCCTGGTCGATGTACGCCTGGGCGGGGCATCACATCAGCGCGTCCTACATGGCCATCCTCAACGCCACCACACCCTGGTTCAGCGCGGCCTGTGGCGCAATCTGGCTGGGCGAGGCATTCACGCTGCGCAAGAGCGCGGGTCTGGCGCTCGGCGTCGTCGGCGTGGTGCTAATGGTCGGGCTGGGCCCCATCGCACTCTCCGGGGATGTGATGCTCGCCATCGCCTTTGCCATCCTGGCGTCACTTTGTTACGCGCTGTCCGGTGTCTATGCGAAAAAGAACGTGATCGACGTGCCGCCGCTCGCGCTGACTGCGGGCAACCTCACTGCCGCGAGCTTCATCATCCTGCCCTTTGTTCCGGGCCTGCCGCCGGCGGCGCTGTTTGACTCCTGGCAGCTCCCTGCGGTGGTGCTGGCCCTGGCGCTGGTTTGCAGCGCCGGCGCCTTCCTCATTTATTACCGCCTGCTCGCCGATATCGGCCCGACGCGCGCGCTCACGGTGAACTTCCTCATTCCGGTGTTCGGCGTGCTATGGGGGGCGGTGTTCCTCGGCGAAGCGGTCACGCTCTCAACGCTATTTGGCGGCGCGCTGATCATCGCCGCCACGGCACTGGTGGCGGGCGGCGGGCCAACCGGATCAACCGGATTAACAAATGGCGGGCAGACAAAGCGGTGAATGCCGGGGCATTGAAGGGCCGCTGGCTCGACACCTTTCTCGCCTGGTACTTTGTCACCGTATGGGGCTCGGGCTTTGTCGCCACGCGCATCGGCCTCGAGCACGCCGCGCCCTTCACCTTTCTTGCCGTACGTTTCGCCATCGGCCTCGCCTTTGTCGTTCCGTACGCGCTGATCGTAAGACCAAGGTGGCCGGCCAGTAGCGCCGAATTCGGCCACGTGCTCGTCGCCGGCGCGCTGATGCACCTCATTCATCTGTCGGGCAGCCATTACGCCCAATATCTGGGCCTGTCCGCCGGCATTTCCGCGCTGATGCTGTCGGTGCAGCCGCTGGTGACCGCGCTGATCGCCTCGCGCTGGCTGGGCGAGCGGCTGCTGCCGCGCCAGTGGCTGGGTGTGGCGCTGGGCCTCGGCGGCATCGCGCTGGTGGTCTGGCACAAGTTTGACATCCACGCCATGACCGTCGCCAGCCTGGTCGCCGTCACCGCCGGGCTCACCGGCATCACCGCCGGCAGCCTGTACCAGCGGCGGTTTTGCCCGGACACGGACTTGCGCGCCGCAACCGTACTGCAGTTCGCCGTGGCGTTTTGCGGCTTTGTGCCGCTGTCGCTGGCCTTCGAGGACACCGGTGTGCGCTGGAGTTGGGCGCTGGCCGGCGTCTTTGCCTATCTGGTGATCTTCGCCTCCATTTTTGCCGTCAACGCCTTTTACACCCTGATGCGCCGCGGCCAGGCCACGCGCGTCACCAGCCTCATTTACCTCACCCCCATCGTCGCCGTCGTGGCCGAGTTCCTTGTATTCGGCCTCGCCCCCACGCCGCTCGCCATCCTCGGCACCGTGATCACCTGCGCCGGCGTGGCGCTCGTTGTCTGGCGCAGGATCTGACAACGCTGGAAAAACCCGGGCTGTCGCCTGAA
>CAMDRY010000176.1 GCA_945906975.1 Bordetella parapertussis
TCGCTGAACAAGGCGGCCAGAAGCTTGGGATGTCCGAAAGGCGACTGTGGCGTTGCACCCGGCAGGCCTTGTCGGGTTATCCATTCACTTTTCTGTACGGGTAGCTTGAATTTATCGCTGAGCGGCTGCACGCTATCGGCCTGCTCATAGGCAGTATTGCTGAACACCTCGGCAGACTCTGCGTATTTTTTGGCCGCCCGTTGCTTTTTCAGATCGCGTTCAATCTCGACCTGCATTGCCTCGAAAGCCTTGACCTGTGGCGCCGGGACAAGAATATGGCTGGCCTGGCGCTCGTCACCCTTGATGGCGGCGAGTTTTATGATGTGAAAACCAAAATCCGACTCAACCAACGCCGATACTTGCCCAGGGCGCAGTTTCCAGGCGGCGTCTTCAAAGGATTTGACCATCATGCCGCGTCCGAAAAAACCAAGATCACCGCCTTTGTCCTTGGAACCGGGGTCTTGCGAATATTTTTTTGCGATCTCGGGGAAATTGCCCGGGTTTTTCTGAACTTCAGCAAGGGCTTCGTCTGCTTTGCTCTTCGCGACTGACCGTTCGGAAAACTTAACACCCATGTTAGCGTCGTACCATTTACGCGCCTCGCCGACCGCGAGTTGTTCCTGCCCGGCGAGTCCCTCCGCAGACAGAATCACGTACTCGGCGCGCAATTGCTCCGGAATCTGAAAACGTGCCTTGTTACTCTGGTAAAAGGCCTCTATCGCCTCTGGCGCAAGCTTCACTTGGAGTGAAAACTGTTCCGGGGTCAACACGAGGTCAGCCACTTCACGCTGTTCCCCGCGGGTCCTTGCAAGTCGGCGTGCGACCGTGGCGGACACGAAGCCCGACTCCGCCACCCCGGCCAGCAGCTGTTGCATGGCGACGTCGTGACGCAGATTAGCCTCGAACGCCTGTTCGGTCAGATTCTGCGCACGGAGCATCGCAGAATAGGTCGACTGGGAGAACTTGCCGTTCTCCTGAAAAGCCGGCTCGAGGGCAATCAACTGGCGCAACTGCTCATCACCGGCCAGCAGATTGTGCTTGAGGCCGTACACGGTGAGAAGTCGTTGCGTGATCAGCCCCTCCAGGAGCTCCCCTCGCATCTCAGGCGTGTCAAGCAGCGAGGGGTCAATGCCGCGCAATGCGCGCCCCAGCCGCTCCTGCTGCTCTCGCAGTGCCCGGGAAAACTCCTGGTCGGTTATTTTGGTTCCGGCGACATCCGCAACTTCGGCGTTGGAATTAAAAACGCGCTGGTAAGACTCGAGTCCAAAAAACGCGAATGGCAGCATAATCAAGCCGAGAATGATCTGCAGTAATAGTTTGTGATTGTGTACGAAATCAAACATGAGACCTCAGCATGCCCGCTACGAAGGAGCAAAAATAAAGGCGAACTGTCGTTCGCCCCGGTGAGTGTGCGGCGGACAAATCGCATCGCCGTCCTGACGCGTTTATGGGCTGAAGCTTGGATCCGGAAATACGTCCAAACCCCTACCCAAAACAACGCCCGCACCTACTTGTATTCGAGGCGCATTTAACCACGAAACAGCGTCTTTTAGCAATTTGAGCCCTCCCCGCAGCGAAGGCCCAACCCCCATCCGGAGTCATGAGGCGCGCGGTAGTCCAGTGAGAAAACGAAAACGGCCCGACGAATCGGGCCGTTACGTTTTTTGGCGGAGTGGACGGGACTCGAACCCGCGACCCCCGGCGTGACAGGCCGGTATTCTAACCAACTGAACTACCACTCCAAATCCGGCTTTTCCTTGGTGGGTGCTAACGGGATCGAACCGCTGACATTCGCCTTGTAAGGGCGACGCTCTACCAGCTGAGCTAAGCACCCTTTCACATGAGACTGCGACATCGACCTCAGACGCATAGCTCAGGAAAGCGCGCTAGTTTAAAGCATCCTTGAGCGCTTTACCAGCACGGAACTTCGGAACTTTCGCAGCTTTGATCTTAATTGTCGCACCAGTACGTGGGTTACGGCCGTTTCTGGCCGCCCGCTTACCTACGTAGAACGTTCCAAATCCAACCAAAGTCACATCGCCACCCTTCTTGAGCGATGTCTTTATACCTGCGATGGTCGCATCCAGTGCGCGCTCGGCAGCGGCCTTGGATATGTCTGCGACTTTCGCGACATGATCGATCATTTCTGATTTGTTCACTGATACCCCCTCAATTGCAAATGGATGGCGTGCATGTAAAGTAAAAAGGTTTCACTACGGCGAGCTTATTAGCGATGTTCTGCCCCGAGTTTATATCAACCACGAGAGAAACGTGTCAAGCATCAGCCCGGTGCCAATGCAGTTTCAAGCTCATCTGCGGCAAAGCGTCGGACTGCGCATGAATAGTTGGGGCGATCGGAAGGAACAATGCAGATGTCATTTGGCGATTCATCCAACACAAGAACGAGGAGCGTAAAACGCCCCTTGTCCCCCGTGCGCGTGGCAACGTACGAGATTAGTGTTTTATGAGCCCCGATGCGGTACCGTCACCGGCAACAGGCGGTGGCGCATCAACCACCGGCTTGGCCGTCAACGGGTCGGGCTTGCGTTCGAGTGCCAACTCCAGCACCTGGTCGATCCATTTCACAGGAACAATTTCAAGCTTGTTTTTTATGTTGTCCGGAATATCCACGAGATCTTTGAGATTCTCCTCGGGGATAAGCACCGTCTTGATGCCACCGCGATGTGCGGCAAGCAGTTTTTCCTTGAGTCCGCCAATGATCAGCACTTCTCCGCGCAGGGTGATCTCCCCGGTCATCGCGACATTCGCCCGCACCGGAATACCCGTCAGCGCCGAAACAATAGCCGTCGTCATGGCTGCCCCTGCGCTGGGTCCATCCTTGGGCACCGCCCCCTCAGGGAGGTGAATGTGAATATCACGCTTCTCGAAAAGGTCTTCAGCGATTCCCAGACGCGCAGCACGACTGCGCACGACCGAAAGGGCTGCCGTAACCGACTCCTGCATGACCTCACCTAATTTGCCGGTGCGCTGCACCTTGCCCTTGCCCGGCATGGTGGCCACTTCAATAGTCAGCAATTCACCGCCGACTTCAGTCCACGCGAGTCCGGTAACCTGGCCAACCTGATTCTCTTTCTCGGCTATGCCATAGGTGTAACGGCGTACTCCAAGAAGCTTGTCGAGATTTTTGGTCGTTACGGTGATCTTGGCACTACCCGGCTTCGTAACCAGCGTCTTTACCACCTTGCGACAAATCTTGGAAATTTCACGCTCAAGGCTGCGCACCCCGGCTTCACGGGTGTAATAGCGAACGATGTCGCGGATTGCACCTTCCGCGACGGACATTTCTTCTTTTTTTAAGCCGTTATTCTTGATCTGCTTAGGAAGAAGGTAGCGCGTTGCGATATTAACCTTCTCATCCTCGGTGTAACCCGAGAGCCTGATGACTTCCATGCGATCAAGAAGCGCAGCCGGGATATTGAGCGTATTGGACGTCGCGACAAACATGACCTCGGAAAGATCGTACTCAACCTCGACGTAATGATCCACGAAGGTGTGGTTCTGCTCCGGATCGAGCACCTCTAGCAGGGCCGAACTCGGATCGCCGCGAAAATCCATGCCCATCTTGTCGACTTCATCAAGCAAGAACAGGGGATTCCGGACAGCCACCTTGCTCATGTTCTGTAAAATTTTTCCCGGCATGGAGCCAATATAGGTACGGCGATGCCCGCGAATTTCGGCCTCGTCCCTGACCCCTCCTAGGGACATGCGCACGAACTTCCGGTTGGTTGCCTTGGCGATGGACTGTCCGAGGGAGGTCTTTCCAACCCCGGGCGGCCCCACCAGACACAGAATCGGGGCCTTAACCTTTTCCACACGGCTTTGGACGGCGAGATACTCGACAATCCTCTCCTTGACCTTCTCTAGGCCGTAATGGTCCTGATCAAGAATTTTCTCGGCGCCAGAAATGTCCTTGGAGACTTTGCTGCGTTTTTTCCAAGGCAGGTTAACCACGGTATCGATGTAGTTGCGCACCACCGTAGCCTCGGCGGACATCGGCGACATCAGACGCAGTTTTTTAAGTTCGGAGTCAACCTTTACACGCGCCTCCTTCGGCATGCGTGCGGCCTTGATGCGCTTGTCCATTTCCTCGATGTCAGCGCCCTCTTCACCC
Organism: Bordetella parapertussis; assembly: GCA_945906975.1. The sequence continues at coordinate 4,133 of CAMDRY010000176.1, forward strand.
TCACCGAGTTCCTTCTGGATGGCTTTGACCTGCTCATTAAGGTAGTACTCGCGCTGGCTTTTTTCCATCTGGCGCTTAACGCGGCCACGAATGCGCTTTTCGACCTGAAGAATGTCGATCTCCGCCTCCAGTTGGCCAAGCAAATGGTCGAGACGCTGCTTTACGTCGAACATCTCAAGCACTTCCTGCTTTTGCTCAAGCTTGCGCGGCAGGTGCGCTGCAATGGTGTCGGCAAGGCGACCGGCCTCTTCTATGCCCGCAAGCGAAGTCAGTATCTCGGGCGGAATTTTCTTATTCAGTTTGACGTACTGGTCGAACTGCGCGATTAGGGCGCGGCGCATTGCCTCGACCTCGTTATTGTCACTGGCGTCTACTGGCATCGGCAGCGCGGTGGCCGTGTAGTGCGAGGTTTGGTCAGCCACCAGGTGTATGCGAGCACGTTGCGCCCCCTCAACCAGAACCTTTACGGTCCCATCGGGCAGTTTGAGCATCTGCAGGATGTTTGAAATGCATCCGATCTGGTACATGTCGTCCTCGGAGGGCTCGTCCTTGGCCGCCGATTTCTGCGCGACCAGCAGAATGCTTTTGCCCGCCTCCATGGCAATTTCCATGGCCCTGATGGATTTCGGGCGGCCAACAAACAGGGGAATCACCATATGCGGAAACACCACCACATCGCGCAAAGGCAACAGCGGGTATTCAACGGGATCGGCGGACGGCTCGGGGGTGTTTGACATAGCGAGTTACCAGAAGAGAGGGTAATTGCAATTATGAGGCCGTAAGCCGAAATTTCAAGCGGCGAATAAACGTAAAAATAGGCCTGCACGGGTATAGATGCAGGGAAAACGTGGGAAATTCAGCGTTTTCATGCTATTTGAATCGAAAAACTGAAATAGCGCGATGCAGGGCGGTCAACTGCCATAGCTCGGGGGCTTGAAGGCTTTCGTCACCGCGCTGTCGGCGCGCGTAGTGCGCCGGACAAACGCGTTCTAGGCAGACGTTCCCGCGACTTTGGGCACATCAGAGTAAATGAGCAATGGTTTGCCTTCACCCAGGATGGTGGCCTCGTCAACGACAACCTTGCTGACGTTCTCCATTGTCGGCAATTCGAACATGAGATCAAGCAGGGTTTGTTCGAGTATCGAGCGCAAGCCGCGCGCACCCGTCTTGCGGGCAAGTGCCTTCTTCGCAATGGCGTTAAGCGCCTGTGGCCTCGCCTCGAGCTCGACTCCCTCCATGTTAAACAGCTTCTGGTACTGCTTGATAAGGGCGTTTTTAGGTTCGGTAAGAATCTGTATGAGCGCCTTTTCGTCTAGCTCCTCGAGCGTCGCGACAACCGGCAAGCGCCCGACAAACTCGGGAATAAGACCGAACTTGATGAGATCCTCTGGCTCAACACCTTTGAGTACCTCGCTGATCGCCTTGCCGCTGGTCAGACTGCGTACCTCGGCACCAAAACCGATTCCGGATTTTTCCGAGCGCCCCCGAATGATTTTTTCAAGCCCGTCGAACGCCCCACCACAGATGAACAGGATGTTCGTCGTATCGACTTGGACGAAATCCTGGTTGGGATGCTTGCGCCCGCCCTGCGGCGGCACCGATGCCACCGTGCCCTCAATGAGCTTGAGCAAAGCCTGCTGAACACCCTCGCCGGACACGTCCCGCGTGATGGAGGGATTGTCGGATTTGCGTGAAATCTTGTCGATTTCGTCTATGTAGACAATGCCGCGCTTGGCCTTGTCTACATCGTAATCGCAGTTCTGCAACAGCTTCTGGATGATGTTCTCGACATCCTCACCGACATAACCGGCCTCAGTGAGGGTCGTTGCATCCGCAATCACAAAAGGCACGTTGAGCAACCTCGCCAACGTTTGTGCCAGCAGCGTCTTGCCCGAGCCCGTAGGCCCGACCAAAAGGATATTCGACTTGGCTAACTCCACCTCTTCATTTTTAGACAGATGCTTGAGGCGTTTGTAGTGGTTGTACACCGCGACCGAAAGAATGCGTTTGGCCAGGGTCTGCCCGATGACATATTCGTCGAGACTCGTGCAAATTTCCTTCGGCGTCGGTAAATCGGATTTGGCCGGTTTTCCGCCCTTGTCGCTCGTCGTTTCCTCGCGAATGATGTCATTGCACAACTCTATGCATTCATCGCAGATGAACACGGACGGGCCGGCGATGAGCTTCTTTACCTCGTGCTGGCTCTTGCCGCAAAAGGAGCAATACAGAAGCTTCTCACCGCTGGCTTTTTCAGTCATCTCACTTGATCCTTTTTTTACTGGCAGCGTTACGCAGCAGTTTTTTCGCGGGCGACAAGAACCTTGTCCACCAAACCGTAGGCCACTGATTCCTCGGCCGAGAGGAAATTATCCCGGTCGGTATCTTTCACCAGCTTTTCCACCTCTTGGCCAGAATGCTTGGCCATGATTTTATTCAACACATCCTTGAGGTAGAGGATTTCCCTGGCGTGAATTTCAATATCCGACGCCTGTCCCTGGAATCCGCCCATGGGCTGGTGAATCATCACGCGGGAATTAGGCAGGCAAAACCGCTTACCCTTGGCCCCGGCGGTGAGCAGCAAGGCCCCCA
>CAMDRY010000177.1 GCA_945906975.1 Bordetella parapertussis
GGTCGATGGGGCGATAGGGCGATGGGTCAAAAAATTTGCAACCGCGCGATGCTACTGGATTCGCCGGCAATGGACAATCCACACTGCGGGCCAGGCTTTCCCGCGGGCGATACGACAGTCGGCATGCTTGCCCCTGGTATTGCCCCGGGTGGGCATGGGACACATAGCAAATAAGGCCGCGGGCCGGCCTTCACAGGGGGGCGTAGATAGAGCGGGGCGGCACGGCAAACCGACAAACCGGCAAACCTCCCGGAAAGCCACGCCCCGCGCGGCTTTCCGCGTATCGCTGCGGATCAGGCGACGGGCGCGCCGGCCTCGATCAGTTGCAGCAGGCGCACCGGTGAGATCGGCGCCTCCGTCACGCGCACACCCCAGGGCGTGAGTGCATCGTCTATGGCCGACATGATGGTCGGTGCAACCGGCACCGTGCCACCCTCGCCCACGCCCTTGACGCCAAGCGGGTTGAGCGGCGAGGGGCTTTCGTGGAACAGGATTTCAAACTTCGGCACTTCCACCGCGGCCGGCAGCAGATAATCGGCGAAGGTCGCGGTATAGGGCTGGGCCTCGCCGTCATAGCCCATGTATTCGAACAGCGCGTTGCCGATGCCGTGGGTGATGCCACCGTGGATCTGGCCCTCGACAATCATCGGGTTGATCAGCCGGCCACTGTCCTGCAAGGCGACGTAACGCAGCAACTTGACGTTGCCGGTCTCAACATCAACCTCGACCTCGCAGGCATGAAAGGAATGCGCGTAGGCGAGCACCTCGGTGCGCCAGTGAAAGCTCGACTCTAGCCCCGCTTCCATGCCCGGGGGCAGGGCGTAACCGGGCACACCGCGCAGCACGCGCGCCACCTCGCTCAACGCAACCGAGCGATCGGTGCCCTGCACAAACACGCGGCCGTCGCGCAACTCAAGATCGGCTTCAGCCGCCTCGAGCATTTGCGCACCCAGCTTGATCGCCTTGTCGCGCACCGCAATCGCGGCCAAGTGCACCGAAGAGCCGGCGGTCACCGTCTGCCGGCTGGCGAATCCGCCCAGGCCAAGCGAGACAAAGCTGGTGTCGCCGGAAATCACATCGATGTCGCTCTGGCTCACGCCCAGTTGCTCGGCGCAGATTTGCGCCAGCGCCGTGTGCAGGCCCTGGCCCATGGCCAGCGCGCCGGTGTAAACCGAAATGCGGCCCGAAGGTGAAATGCGCACCGTGCCCGACTCGAAGGGGCCGCGTCCGGTGCCCTTCACGCCATGCGCAAAGCCGATGCCGATGTGCCGACCCTCGGCGCGCGCCGCCGACTGGCGCGCGCGAAAGCCGGCGTAGTCTATGGTGTCGAGCACTTTTTTCTGGCACGCCGGGTAGTCGCCGCTATCGAGGATCACCGGCACACCGGCGCGGATCTTCAGCGGCTTCTCGTAAGGCATGTCTGCGGCCGGCACGAGGTTGCGCAGCCGCACCTCGGCCCGATCGATGCCCAGTTCGAGCGCGACCCTATCCATCAGCCGCTCGATGACAAAGGCCGCCTCGGGATAACCGGCGCCGCGCACCGGGATGGTCGGCACCTTGTTGGTCTGGGCCACAAACACGTCCAGCGAATAAGCCGGCACCTTGTACGGGCCGGTCACCGCGGTCGCGGCGTTGTAGGGGCAGTTGATGCCCTGCGGCGTGTAGGCGCCCTGATCGTGCACCATGCGCCCGCGCAGGCCCAGAATCTTGCCTTCGGCATCGGCGGCGATCTCCACATCCCAGTATTGCTCGCGCTCCTGGATTGAGGCGATAAAGTGCTCGCCGCGGTCCTCTATCCATTTCACCGGCCGGCCGCTCAGGCGGGCTGCGGCGGCGACAGCGATCTCTTCCGGATAGATGACGAACTTGGCACCAAAGCCGCCGCCCACATCGGGGGCGATGACGCGTATGCGGTCCTCGGGGAGGTCGAGCAGGTCGGCGAGCATGAACTTGAGGTCGTGCGACATCTGCGTCGATGACCAGATGCTCAGCGCGCCGGTCGCATCGAACTGCGCCAGCACGCCGCGCCCCTCTATCGGATGCGCGCCGCCGCGATGGGTGCTAAGCGATTCGGGGAACACATGCGCGGCCTTGGCGAACACGCCGGCGGTGTCGCCGTAGGCGATGGTAAAGCGCGTCAGCACATTGTCGGTCGCCTCCAGGCGCACCTTGGGTGCGGCCGGATTAAGCGCCTCGCGGCAGTCGGCCAGCGCCGGCAGCGGCTCGTAATCAACCTCGACCAGCGCCACCGCATCCTCGGCGAGGTGGCGCGAATCGGCGACCACCATGACCAGCGCCTCGCCGACGTAACACAGCTCTTCGGGGCACAGCACAAATGGCGTGATGCCATCGGGCAGCACCTTGGTCGGAAAACCCAGCGGCATGCGAATGCGGCTCAGCGCCGGCAGGATGTCGCGCGCGGTATAGACGGCATGAATGCCCGGCAGGGCGCGTGCCGCGGCGGCGTCAATGGCGCGAATGCGCGCATGCGCGTGCGGGCTGCGCAAAAACGCCGCGTGCAGCGTGCCATCAATCCGGATGTCGTCGACAACGCGGCCGCGGCCGCTGAGCAGTGCCGGATCCTCGATGCGTCGCGCACGCGTGCCGACCACGCGCAGGGCCGGGGTCGCTTGCGGTGCCGCCGCGGCGTCCGTACGGTTCTTGCCGGCGACGCTCACTTCAGTGCCGCCAATTTTGCCGCCTTGATCTGTTCGGCCGCGTCCATGGCCGCGGCAACGATGTTCTGGTATCCGGTGCAGCGGCACAGATGGCCGGACAAGACCTCACGCACCTGGGCCTCGGTGGGCGAGGCATTGGACTCGAGCAACTCGGTCAGCGACACCAGCACCCCTGGCGTGCAATAGCCGCACTGCAGGCCGTGCTTGTCCCAGAACGACTGCTGCAGCGGCGACAAACCATCGGCCGGGGTGAGGCCCTCGACGGTGACAACGCGCTTGCCGTCGGCCTGCGCGGCGAGCATCAGGCAGGCGCGCACCGACTGGCCCTCGACCAGCACGGTGCAGGCGCCGCACACACCGTGCTCGCAGCCGACATGGGTGCCGGTGAGGCCGATCTGGTGGCGCAGGAAGTCGGCAAGATTGACACGCGTCTCGACGCTGCAGGCGTGTTCGGTGCCGTTGATGTTGACCTTGATATCGCGTTTTTCCATGCTCTTTATGTCCATGCTCTTTATCGCGCTCCTGCGCGTCCGAGCGCGGCGGCAAGCACGCGCTTTGACAGCGCCACGGCAAGACGCTGGCGGTACCACCTGGGGTAATGCGGGTCTTCGAGCGCGTCTATGGTTCCAGCCGAGGCACAGGCTGCGGCGAAGGACTGTGTAGAGGGTTTCTGCCCGCACAAGGCCGCTTCGATCGCGCCCATGCGCAGCGGCGCGGCGCCTACGCCGCCCAAGGTGAGCGACAAGCGTTCGATGCGGCCGTCGCTGCCAAGGGCGAGCATGGCCGCGGCCGACACCACGGCGAAATCGCCGTGACGGCGCGCATATTCGACGAAGGCCGCGCCGTGGGGCGCGGTCCAGGGCGTGAAGCGCAACTCGACCAGCACTTCATCGGCTTCGAGCGCGGGCGTCATGTAGCCGGCGGGAAATTCGGCGATGGGGATGCGCCGCTCGCCGCGACGGCTGCGCGCGACCACCACCGCGTCGCAGGCCTGCGCCACGGCAGGCAGTTCCGCCGACGGATCAAGCTGGCACAGGCTGCCGCCAATGGTGCCGCGATTGCGCGTCTGGCGGTGGCCGACATAACGGATCGCCTCGGCCATCAGCGGCAGGCGCGCCGCGATCAGCGGCGAGAACTCCAGGTCACGCTGGCGCGTCATCGCGCCGATGGCGATTTCGAGGCCCTCCTCGCGAATGTAGGCAAGCCCCTCGACGCCGTTGATGTCGACAAGGTCATCGGGCGACACCACGCGCATGTTGAGCATGGGCATCAACGACTGCCCTCCGGCCAGCACACGCGCGTTGGGCGAGTCGGCGAGCAGGCCCAGCGCCTCGTCTAGTGTGCGTGGCGCGTGATAGCGGAACGGTGCGGCCTTCATCGCCGGTTGCCGGGGGCCGTGCCGCTCAAACCTTGGACAGGTCGAGCGTCGACGGATGGAACAGCGCGCGCGGATCGACTTTTTCCGCCGACAGGCCCTGCTCGTGGTGGTAGCGGGTGAAGGTCTCGAGCACGTGCTCGTTGGCCTTGAAACCGTAACTCCAGTAATCCTCGCCCATCAGCTTCTTCGCCGCCTCGAACTCGGCCACGCCCCAGGGCAGCGTGTTGAACAGGTGGCCGATCTGGCCCAGTTCGTACATGCACAACTCTTTCGCCTTGTTGAAGGCCTTGAACACGCTCACCGGCAGCCAGGGCTCGCGCTCGGCCAGCTCGCGGCGAATGCCGATGATGTGCATGACGGGAAAAATACCGGTGCGACGAAAATATTCCTGCTCGGTGCTTTTGTAGTCGGGGAACATGCGGTCAACGTTGGCCGCGCCGCGGGCAAAGCACGAGGGCGCGCGCGCGCTGATCATGGCGTCGATCTCGCCCTTCTCGAGCATGTCCGAGAGCGTGCGGTCATGTGGGATGGGCTTGAGGTCGATGCCAGCCGGGAGCTTGAGCGGCGCGCGTTCTTCGCGGCCCGGATCCTCCAGGCCGCCGCTGCGCCAGTGCACGTCCTCGGGCTTGACGCCGTATTCGTCGGCGAGCACGCCGCGTATCCAGACGTTGGCGGTGATCTGGTATTCGGGCAGGCCTATGGTCTTGCCCTTGAGGTCGGCCGGCGTCTTGATGCCGCGGTCGGTGCGGATGTAGATGCCCGAGTGGCGGAACAGGCGCGACACGAAGGCCGGCACGCCGACGTAGGCGTTCTGGCCGCGGGAGGTCATCAGCGTGTGGCTGGACATCGAGATTTCAGACACGTCAAATTCGTTGAACTTGAAGGCGCGGTGAAAGGCCTCCTCGGGTTCTATCGGCACGGCGGACACTTCACAGCCCTCTATCGGCGCGCGGCCGTCAAAGAGCGCGCGGCAACGATCGTAGTCGCAACACGCCATACTGATACGCAGTTTGTTCACGTTCTTCCCATCCTTTTAAACGGCGGTTATATGCCGGACTTTTTCAAATGAAGCGGGCAACGGCGGCGGGAGCACCCGCCGGGTGCGCGCGCAGCCGGTGATTACTCGGGCTTGATTCCGGCGATTTTTATCGCCTCGCGGAATTTGGCGATATCGGAAACCAGCAGCGCGGTGAACTGCGCCGACGAGCCGACAAAGAGGTCGAGCCCGCCGTTGGTCAGCCGCGATTTGACTTCGGGCATGGCCAGCACTTTCCTCACATCGGCCTCGATCTTGGCCAGCACATCCTTGGGCGTGCCGGTGGGCGCGAGCAGGCCGTAGTAGTTCTCGACCTCGTAGTTGGCCAGCTCCTTAATGCCCGATTCACGGAAGGTCGGCAGTTCCGGCACCGAGGGCGAGCGCTCCTTGGTCGTCAGGCCGAGAATACGCAGCTTGCCCTGCTTGGCAAAGGGCAGCACCGCGGCGAGCGAGGCGATGACCACATCCACCTGCCCGGCGACCGCGTCGGTCACCGCGGGTGAGCAGCCGCGATGCGGGATATGCACGGCGAAGGTCTTGGTCGCGTACTTGTACAGTTCCATGGCGAAGTGGTGCGCCGTGGCCACGCCGCAGGTGGTGTAGTCGACCTTGCCCGGACTGGCGCGCAGCATGGCGGTGAATTCATTTATGTCCTTGGCCGGCACGCGCGGGTTGACGGCCAGCACGATCGGCGTGGAGGTGGTCAGTATGGCCGGGACGAAATCCTTGATCAGGTCAAAGGGCAGATTGTTGAACAGCGCCTGGTTGATGGCGTGGGTGTTGCTGGCGAGCAGCAGCGTGTAGCCGTCGGCCGGGGAGCGGAACACCTGCTCCACGCCGATGCTGCCGCCGGCGCCGATGCGGTTCTCGACGATGACCTGCTGGTTCCACATGCGCGAGAGCTGGTCGCCGATGACGCGCGCACTGAAGTCGGCGGCACCGCCGGTGGTGAAGGTGACGATGATCTTCACCGGCTTGCTGGGAAAGCCGCCCTGGGCGGACGCCGCGGAGGCGCCGAGCAGGACACACACTGCCATCACGAGCCGTGCAAAACGAATCATCAGGAATCTCCGGAAGGAAAGGTCAAAAAAACGGGGGCAAACGGGCGTTATTGGGATCCGTACACTGAGTGAGGCGCAGGGTGTGCACAGGGTGAGGCACAGCAGTGGCGCACCTGTGAGACGTCTGGACACGTCTGGACACATCTGCGAACACTTTTGCGGCCCCGCCGCGGCATATTTTATGCCGCCAATTCATGCTCCGATCACAAGGGTCGAGATTGACTTAGCGGTCAAGAAAAGTCAAGCCGCGTCACTCATGGTTTTGCTTGCCGGCGGGGACGGCGCGCAAAAAAAACTGCCGGGCACCAAAAACGCCTGCGCGCGGAGCCGCGCGCACCGCTTTGGATTTTTTGCCTGTTCACATTGCGCGCTGCCCTCCCCGCCGGCGGCGCTTCTCAGTCCGCGGCCCAGCCGCTAGAATGCGTCGGCGCGCCCGATTGCGGCCCCCAGCGCAGCCTTATGGCGGCCTTTAGGGCCCGGCAGTCACCCGCAGGACCGATTAACAAAGCCCCACCGGAGAGCAGCATGACCACCACGTCCACCACC
>CAMDRY010000178.1 GCA_945906975.1 Bordetella parapertussis
TCCGAGTGGACACGCGTCGTATGTACATGCTCGCAAAAGCATAGACCGCAACGACGGGCGCAGCCCCATCACGAAAAAATATTATGGCACTACAAAACGTTTTGTCGAACCACGTCCAATGAAATCCGGCACTAACCTTCGATTAAAAGACGTTTTGCGGAATTCATGCTGGATATGGGCAAACGCACCCATTGTTGGCTTCATCCGGCCCGTCATGCCGAATCTTCCCGAAAAACCGCTAAGCTTTATGGTTTACTCACAAGGGAGAAAATCATGGAGAAAAACTACATCACCGGAACCTGGGAGAAATCGCGCGCCTTTTCGCCTGCCGTCATTGTGAATGGTGGAAAAATGATCTTCGTCGCCGGTCATGCCGGGCAGGTCGACGACTCCGGCAAGTCGCTTGCCGGCGATTTCGAAGCGCAAACGCGCCAGACCTTCAGGAACCTGGAGAAAACCCTGAAAGACGCCGGGGCCGCCTTGAAAGACCTTGTCGCGATGACGGTATTCATCACCGATTCGCGCTACGGCAAGCAATTCACCGATATCCGGCTGGAAATATTCAAGGAAAATTTTCCTGCCAGCGCCCTCATCACCTGCGACGGCCTGGCCCGGCCGGACATGCTGGTGGAGGTGCAGGGAATCGCCATGATTGGCTGAATCGGGGCGGTTGCGGGGTGTTACCCCTGTTCAAGCTGGAGGAATGAGCATGGTTTGGAAAAACGAATATTCAATTGACATTCCGGAGATCGACGAGCAACACAAACTGTTGTTTGCGTGCATTGATCGGCTGGATGCCGCTAAAGACGATCGCGGCCGTGAACTTGCCGTGTATTTCGTGCTGGAAGAACTCAATGAATATGTCAAGGTGCACTTCAAGGTCGAAGAAATTGTCATGCGCCTGTTTGACTATCCGGGATTGGCGAGTCACGCGGCGGAGCATCACAAATTCATGGCTCGCCTGAAGTCTTTTGAGACAATTGAGTTAGGCCATGACGTGCACGCCGAGGCCAGCAGCTACCTGCGCGAATGACTGATCAAGCACATTCAGGGCAGCGACCGGCACTATGCCGCGTTCGTGCTTACCCAGTAAACCCGGGATCGGTTATCGGCAAACCTGAGCATTGAACAAAACGATGATGTACGCTTTTCAAAAGTACAAAACATGACCCATTCGAGAAATTTAGCTGCCGCCATACGTTCAGCTCGGGTTCGATTTGACTATCAGTAGACGTTCATACGAGGCGGCACTCGCCAGCAGTTGCTTTTCTTCCGCGGTCGCGCGCAGTTCAATGCGATCAGCGCGCGTTGCCGTAATGGTTGCCATGGGGGTCTTTCTCAAGACATTTAAGGCTACGATTTAGTGTACGAAAAACATCCGTACAAGTGCGATAAGCCGAATAGGCATTCTTGAATTTGAACGCTATATGAGACAAAAGGACCCAAAATGTTTAGCGGCCTCTTCGCTACCCACGATGTTTCCCCAATCACACTTACAATGGGTTTTAATCGTGACCTCTATGAAAGCATCGATTTGGAATTGCCGCCGAAAATCGCCATCCGCAAACTCTCCAAGGTATTTCGCCCGGCGCGCGGCGCCGCGGTCGAGGCCTTACGAGGCATCAATCTGGATATTGGCGATGGTGAGTTCGTCACGCTGATTGGCGCGAGCGGCTGCGGAAAGACAACCCTTCTTCGCATCATCGGCGGGTTTGAAGAGGCAAGCGAGGGTTATGTCGAAATTGCCTCGACGGCAGGAGGGCGAAACCTGGTGACCTCCACCGTGTTTCAGGAGGAATCAGTATTTCCTTGGCTCGATGTCCAGGGCAATGTCGAATACGGCCTTCGCATTCGAGGCATGGCCAAGTTAGAGCGACGCGAGATTGTCGATCACTTCATCGACAAGGTTGGCCTCAATGCTTTCAAACACGCATACCCGCCGCAATTGTCTGGTGGCATGCGCCAGCGCGTGAGCGTGGCGCGGGCCTTCGCCAATGGTCCCGAAGTACTGTTGATGGATGAACCCTTCGGCGCGTTGGATGAACAGACACGCATCGTTCTACAGCAGGAGGTGCTGCGTTTATGGATCGAGCATAAGCGCACCGTGGTGTTTGTCACGCACAGTCTGGATGAGGCGATTACGCTCTCGGATCGAATTATTGTGTTGAGCGCAAGACCGGGGCAGATACGCGCCGATATTCGCGTGGAGATCGATAGGCCACGGCCGGTGAGCACGCTGCGTGCCCATCCGCAATACGCGGAGTTATATCAACGGCTATGGAGCTTGATAGAAGCCGATATCGAGCGTTCGCAACCAGGGGTGACGGCGTGAACGGTGCCGCCCAAGGTGACAAAGAAAAATTGCTTGGCGAACCCCAAGCGAGCGCTGCTCAAACGCTGATTCGCCGTGGCGAAAATACCGGCCAACACGAATGGACGGCGCGTGCGCAGTGGTGGTTGCGGCTAATTTCGCCATTTTTACTGTTAGGTACTTGGGAGTTGCTGGCGAAGTTAGGCGAGCTTGACGCCCGTTTCTTCCCTCCACCCACCGAAATCGCCAAGTCCGCGGTTGCGGTGGTACAGGATGGGTCGCTATGGAAGGCGAGCGCTGATACGTTGCGTCGCTTAGCCTGGGGTTATGGCATCGGTGCTGCAGCGGGAATCATCGTTGGTCTGTGGCTTGGCCTCTCAACCTGGTTTCGTGCGCTGATCGAGCCGTGGATTCAAATTACCTACCCGATACCCAAGCTCGCCTTGTATCCACTTCTGGTGCTGATCGTGGGTCTGGGCGAGATGCCCATCATCGTTTTGCTTGCGATCGGCGTGTTTTATATTGTCGCCATCAATACCATCGCAGGAGTATTGTCGATACGTAAAGTGATTCTCGACGTAGGTCGCGACTGCCGCGCAAGCTTCATTCAGTCGTTCGTCACCATTGCATTACCCGCTTCGATGCCGCATATCTTCACAGCCCTTGAGATTTCCCTTGGTATTGCCTACATCATCCTAATCGGCGCCGAATTCGTCGGCGCTAAATCGGGCCTGGGTGCGATCATCTGGTCCAGTTGGCAGTTGTTCGATGTGGGCCCCATGTACGTGGCCATTGTGACGGTGAGCATCCTGGGTTACTTTTCGGTGTTGCTCACACGTTGGCTGGGCGATTTTCTGATGCCCTGGCGCCGCACCCACGGTTAACACCAAGTATTTTTCATTCCCATCGAGGAGAAATGATGCGTTTCATCCCTAAGCTCGCCGCCGCAGTTCTCGTGGCGACGGCACTAAATTCCAGCGCGGTATTAGCCCAAGCCCCGCTAAAAAAGGTCAACGTCGGTGTTCTCTATCTGGTGGCTGATGCAGGTCTTTTCATCGCCAAGGATCGCGGCTACTTCGCCCAAGAGGGGCTGGATATCGAATTCACGCGTTTCTCAAGCGGCGGTGATGTGGTAGCACTGTTGGCCACTAATCGCCTCGATGTGGGTAGCGGCAGCGCCACGCCGGGTTTGTTCAACTCCTACATTCGCGGCGCCGTGGCGCCGATTGTCAGCAGTAAAGCCATCCTATCCAAAGACGATCTCACCGGTAGTGCGCTGGTGGTGAGAAAAGACTTAATCGACAGCGGCCGCGTGAAGACCATGGCGGACTTAAAAGGCATGCGCGTGGTGGTCAACAACATTCAATCCACATCGATTAACTATGTGTTGCGCGCCATCGCCCGCGATGGCCTGGGCAAAGATGATGTCAATCTGGTGGAGATGCCCTTCGAGCAGTTCATCCCGGCGATGCAAAAACGCGCGGTGGACGCGGTAATGACTTTCTCGCCGCTTACCAACACCATCGCCGACCGCATGAAACTGGGTGTAGCGATGCCCGGCAGTTCCACCGGCATCACCTCGCCCGGCGGCACCGCCAATATGATGTTTTACTCGGGCGCCTTCGCCAAGTCGGATGTGGCGCGCGCCTTCATGGTGGCGCATCTCAAAGGCATGCGCGATTACAAACGCGCGATCTTTGATGGCAAGGGTGATCGCAATGCCACCTGCGCGCTGATCAATAAACACCTGCCATTCGTACCGCCGGATTGCGCCGGCATCTCCATGTCGCACGCCGATGCCGACGGCGCGGTGAATGTGAAGTCGTTGGAAGAGTTTCAGGACGAATGGATGAAGTGGGGCTTGATGCGCGAGCGCGCCAATATCGCCGCCAACGTCAATATGGAATTCACCAACTTCGCGGTCAATCGCCTGGGCAAGTATTGATTAGAACGTGGCCTTGCCACGAAGGAGAATTGTTATGGGCAATGTAGACACCGTCTTCAAAGGCAACGCCGAGCGCCTGAAACGGCGCGTTCCGGCCGGGGAGTTGGTCACGCCCGCGCGCTTCGCCAAGGAGCGTGAAAAAATCTTTCGCCGTTCCTGGATTTTGATGGCCACCGAGGCCGAGATTCCCAACAAGGGCGATTATGTGGCGCGCCCTATGCCAACTTTGGATATTTCTGTGCTGATTGTGCGCAGTGCAGATGGAGTCGTGCGCGGATTTCATAACATTTGTACCCATCGCGGCAATAAACTCGTGGCCGATGGCAGTGGCAACGCGCCGCATTTCACCTGCCGCTTTCACGGTTGGGCGTTTCGCAACGAGGGCAGCCTGGCGGTGGTCACTGACGAAGGCCAGTTCCGTGACCTGGATAAATCGATTCTCAACATGAAGTCCATTGATACCGAGGTGTGGAACGGTCATGTGTTCATGTATTTCGGCGAAGGCCCGCATGAGACGGTGCGCGAATGGCTGGGGCCGATGTTCGGTGAGTACGATGGTTACTTCGAGCAACATCGCGCGATCAATAGCCGCAGGGTGGAGGTGCGCTGCAACTGGAACCTGGCGATCAATGCCTTCATGGAGGGCTATCACACCCTCTACATCCATTCGAAGTCGGTGCCCGATTATCAGGGTGGGCCTTCCAACCCCGAGCGGCATCGCCCCTTCATGGAAATGTTCGAACGTAATATTCGCTATTCCGCACCCTCCAATCCGCATCACAAACAAACCCGCGCCGAAACCGTGGCATGGAAATACGGCAGGCAGGCGCTGCCCGCTTTCGATGGCGACATGACCGGCATGCCCCCGGGTATCAACCCGGCGCGGGCGAAGAACTGGGCCTTCGATGTGGTGCAGCTCTACCCGAATACCGTGATGATCCTGGGCAATTCCTTTCATATTGACTTGAGCTTTTGGCCGATCGACGAGAACAATTCGTTATTGACCGGGGCCAACTACATGTATCCGGCCAAGGATCTGGGCGAGCGCCTTTCGCAGGATTTTGTGATGAGCCGCGGGCGCTTCGTGGTGAGAGAAGATCTCTCCACGCTGGAAGCGCAGCATGCGGCGCTGAAATCGGGGGCGCTGACGCATTTTCAGCTCTCGCAGCAAGAGACGGCATTGCAGCATCACTATCGCGTCGCCGCCGACCTGCTCGCCGCCGATCTGTGACCCATAAAAGCCAAGTTCATCGACAAGGATTCAAATCATGAGCGACATTCGATTTCCCGCGGGCTTTGAGAATCTCTCGCGTTTCGCGCCTGACTGGGTGTTGCAAGATCCGATGGAGAAGCAAAAAAAACGTGCCGAGCGCTCGCTGGTCGCGGTAAAAGCATTCAATGACGATCTCTATCCCGAGATCGAGCGGGTCATTGATTATTTAAAAACCTGTCCAATGGATAATTTGTCGGACGAGGACAAAAATTTATATCGCCTCGCCGCCACCTGGATGGAGATGTCGCACCCGGTTGACCTGCGCTGGAACGATACCGATGAGCGCGATGTGTTCCCTTTCGAGCGCATTCATCTGGTGGAGCCGTCACCAGCGGATTAGAAGCTTCGCTCTCAATCGACCCTGCTATTTGCCGGAGCCTCTTTCGCCGGTATCTCCTTGGTCCCGCGTCCCACACCGCACCGCGCATCCATCCCCAGGCACGGGCGATTGCGTGTTCCAGATCGTCCACTTAGGCATACACCACCGGAATCACCAAGAGGCCCAATAGCGTTGAAGTAATCAATCCGCCAATCACTGCCGTGGCCATGGGGTTGCGAAACGAGAGGTCGGCCATGCCGTGGCCCAGCGCAATCGGCAGCATGCCGGCGCCCATGGCGTTGGTGGTCATTACGATGGTGGTCATTACGATGGGCCGAGCACGTTTGTGGCACGCGTCCTTTAACGCCTCAAGGCTCGACATGCCGCGATTGCGCCGCCCAATGACAAGGGGAGCGCGGCGAGGATGGTTGCAGGTTGCAGCACATCCTTGAACAGCAGCACCAGCACAATATAGATGCATAGCACCCCCCGCGGGCATCGCAAAGCCGAAACTAACGAACAATTCGCCCATCACCTCGGCATCACCCAGATTGCCTTGTCGCACGCCAAGCGGAAGATTCTTCATGCTGGGCAGGTTGTGCAACGCTTCGCTCACCTTGCCCAGGGGTTCTTCGGAGAGTTCAATCTCGAATGCCACATTACGCCGCGAATCGGTGGCCTCATTAGCGCGAGAAATGACACGCCCCACTCAGCACCCTGAAAAGACGCACTCGCCTACCCCGGTAGAGGTTTCCCGCGATCTGAATCCACTGTGCTGGCCGGCCTGCGTTTGCTAACGGCGCCATAATCGCCGCGTTGGAATCCTTG
>CAMDRY010000179.1 GCA_945906975.1 Bordetella parapertussis
CCGCATGAGCAGCAAAACCGGGGTGGTGGCTGTGGATACGGGTACGGATTTGACCGGTGTGCGGCTTGAAGCGGCAGACGGGCGCAATATTGAGCTGGCTTTCAACACCGAATCGACGGCCGCCGATTTTTCCGCGCGTACCGGTATCAAGCAGGGTGTGCAAAGCGCCAGCTACTCGCTGCAAGCCAAGGTCGAGACCGCGATCAACATCACCGCCCCCTCTGCCGGGGTGATTGGCCGCAGTGGCCTGCAGGCGGGCAATTTTGTCGATAACGTCGCCGTGGTGAGCGGTATGGCGCGCGCCCCGGTGCAGGCGGCGACGGCGCAGTCACAGAGCGTGACGCTAGGCGGTACCGTTGCCGTTAGCGATAGCTTCAGTATCACCGTCAACGGGAAGCTCAAGACTTTCTCCGCCACGGCAACAAACATAGAGAACGTGCGCGCCGGCCTCATCGCCGCGATTAATGCCGATGCGACTTTGGGGGTGAGCGCCGCCAACGGTGGCAGCCTCAATGAGTTACAACTTGCCGCGTCGGTCCCGGGCACCGCCTTCACTTGCGTTGTGAGCAAGAGTTCGGCTGCCGGAACGCTTGCCACCGCCGAACTGGTTGCCAACGCGGCCGCGCAGAGCAAGCCACTGCAGGCGGGCGATTTACTTATTAACGGCGTGGCCATTCGGGCCACTACCGCCAATGACGACAAGCTTAGCAATCTTACGGCTTCGGGCAGTGACCGTTTGGCCAGTGGCGTTGCGATTGCTGCGGCGATTAACGCGCAAAGCGCGCTGACCAACGTCACCGCCAAGGCCAACGCGGTGTCCACTAGCGGTGACGTGACAACCACTGCCTTGCCTGTCACGGGTGCCCAGTCGTTGTTTATCAACGGTGTGCAGGTTTCTATCACCCTCACCCAGAGCGAGTCGGCTTCGAACAGGCGCGCTGTGGTGATTGCAGCGATTAACCTGCAGGGCGCCCAGCATGGTCTTGCCGCCAGTGATAACGGTAATGGTGTGACTTTGAGCGCCGCTGATGGCCGCAATGTCTCGGTCTGGTTTGATTCGAATGTGAAAGATTTGTCGGCGGCCAGTTTTGGTCTTGGCAAGGCCGGGGCGGTGGCGCAGGTGTCGACGGTTGTTGTGGGTGGGACGGTCGCCTCTACGGATACGGCGACGGTCGTCATCAACGGGACGAGCATCAGCTCGGCGCAGGCTGGGGGCACCAATACGGCCGATCTGGCCGGCAGGCTGGCGACGGCGATTGTGGCCAAGATCACCGACGGTAGCTTAAAGAATATCTCGGTTGCGTTGGTCGGTTCGACTTTGACGCTCAGCTCTAGCGTGGCTGGCACCGGTTTTGACCTGAACGGCGCGGCGGCGACCAACCCGGCCGCTGCCATCACCCTCGCCAAAACAAGCGCCAATAGCCTTGGCAGCAACGAGGTGGTGGGTATTCGCGATGCCTTGGCGACGAGTAAAGGCGGGATGACGCTCTACGGTAGTGTGAGCCTGTTGGCGAGCATTCCCTCCGCCCCTCCGCCCAGGGTGGCGGGTCAGCCCGGGCCTGTCATGGCCTCTACCGGTGAAATCACCGTTAGGGCCGGCAGCAATGGCTTTGGCAGTGGCTCCAATTTCAGTAGCATAGGTTTGGTCGAGGGTCTGTTTGGCGGCAAGTCTGCGATCCCGATGTCGTCGCCACGGATCGGACGCCTTAGTTTTCAGATTGGCGCCGGCACCGGTCAGGATGTGTCCATAGACTTTGAGGACTTTGGCAGTGGCGGGTCGGTCACCGGTGAGATTACGGGTGATTTCAGTGCGACGGTTCCCTTGGTGCGCATTGATACGACGCAAAGTGCGGGCGATGTGCTGGCCAAGCTTGATCGCGCCATGGCGCGGGTTGATGCGGCCCGCGCCAACATGGGGGCGGTGACGAATCGCCTGATGCATGCGGTTGATAATTTGACGAATGTCTCTATCAACGCGGCGCGTTCGCGCGGTCAGGTGTTGGACGCCGATTATGCGAAGGCATCCTCTGATCTTGCACGGGCACAGATTATTCAGCAGGCGGGGATGGCGGTGCTCGCTCAGGCCAACACCAGCCAGCAAAGCGTGCTCAAACTGCTGGGCAATTGAGGCGGAGGTCCATTGAGAAGGATTGATCTGATGTTGATAGGGCGGGGTGCGATTGATGCGTGCTGAAGGGCCGTCGCCCCCTGGGGGCGGCTCGCGGCTGACCCAGGCGACGGTGGCAGCGGACTCGGCGCCAAATTGCTGGCAGTGCCGCTATTTTGGCCTCAGTTGGCAGCCGGCAATGCCTTATTTGTGCCGGGTGATGGGCTTCAAGAGCAAGGTCTTGCCATGCATTGAGGTGTTGCGTGCCGATGGTCAGCCCTGCCAGGGCTTTGCCCCCAAACCGCTCAATCCAGCGCCCCCCGGTTAGCGCGTTGGTGTGAGTCGGGGCGCAGTGCGCGCCGCCCGAGTTGGCCGCACCAAGCTGCTTGCGTCACGGGTTTGCGCGATTTGCGCAGTTTGCGCGCCTGACTGTAGACCCGGCGGGGGCGTCTGTCAGGAAAGTGTCAATGCGGCAGGGCTTTGCTAGCCCTTGATACGTTAAATCATAAACTATTGAATTTAATGAATAAATTATTATGGCATGCAGCTTGCTTTATATGCTTCATTGACTAGAACAAGGTGACACCGTGAACAACGAGATGTCGGAAAAACGCAACGTGCTTTGGTTTGACCCGGTTATGCCGCTGGTCGAGGCTGAACGCGCTTGCCTGCGTCAGGCGGGCATCAGCGTGCTGGAGGTGTATTCGCTCATCGATCTTCGGCGTGCTTTGGGCAAAGGCTGGGCGGTGGTTGTCCGGCTCGAGGCGGGCGGCGCCTTGCTCGCCGAAGTACAGACCTTGATGCGCGGGATGCGAAGCGATATTCCATTGGTTTGCCGGGTTGATCGACATCACCTTGAGATGGGTGTGCAGGCCATGCATCAGGGCGCAGCGCACGTGTTGTCGGCCGATGATTGGTCCGTGCAGTCTTGGAGCGCCGTGTTCGGTTTGTTGGCGGCGCCCGAGGAGCAGCAAAATTTTATTTTTGTCGATCCGGCCAGCCAGAAACTGCTGGAGCTGGCCGAACGCGTGGCGCAGGCTGGCGTGACGACCTTGCTGACCGGTCCGACCGGCGCCGGGAAAGAGGTGCTTGCGCGTGTCCTGCACGATGCCTCGCCGCGACGTGACGGCCCGTTTATCGGCCTCAACTGCGCCGCCATGCCCGAGAGCATGATTGAAGATTTGTTGTTCGGGCACGAGAAGGGTGCCTTTACCGGGGCGGTGCGCGAACACCTCGGGGTATTCGAGCAGGCCAACGGGGGCAGTCTGTTTTTGGATGAGATAGGCGAAATGCCCATCCAGTTGCAAAGCAAACTGCTACGGGTGCTGCAAGAGCGCCAGGTGACGCGCCTGGGCGCGCTCGGTCATGTGGCTGTGGATGTGCGTCTGATTGTCGCCTCCAACAAAGATTTGCGCGCGGCGATTCAAGCGCGGGAATTTCGTGAAGACCTGTATTTTCGTATCAGCACGTTCAAGCTGCGCGTGCCGGCATTATCCGAGCGCCGGCAGGACATCCTGCCGCTCGCCCGCCATATGCTTAACGTGCACGCCTGCCCGAGCCAGGACTGGGTTATTTCCGATGAGGCCGAGACCTTGTTGGTTGAGTATGCATGGCCGGGCAACGTACGCGAGCTCTCCAATGTGATTCAACGTGCCCTGGTGCTCAGCCGCGGCCCCTTGATTGGTGCCGAACACCTGATATTTGAGGACCAGTCTGACACCGACCGATCCGGGGTGTCGTTTCTGCCGCCGGCGCAAGGCTTGCCGGTGCGCGACGCCGGTTCGGTCGATAAATTGGGCCTGGATGCGGCGGTGAGAAGCAGCGAGCACCGCGCGATTTCGGCCGCCCTTAGCGGGGCGGCCAACCGGCTGGAAGCGGCCAAATTACTGGGTATCAGCCCGCGCACCTTGCGCTACAAGTTGGCGCAATTGCGCGACCACGGGTTGTCCGTCAGTCACGGTAAATAGGGGCGAGAGATGATAGAAAAAACGAACATGGCAAGTATTCAGTCGATGATGGCGCAAATTCGCCAGTACGAGGCGCGCGCTATGGGGGCGCCCGAGGCGGGCATGCCCATTGCATCTGGCGAGGCCACGGCCAAAACCAGCACCGGCTTTGGCGACCTGGTCAAGGGCGCAGTCGATTCGGTCAATGCGCAGCAGAAGAATGCGCAGGCTCTGGCTACCGCGTTCGAGAAGGGGGAGGACGTGCCCCTCACCGATGTGGTGCTGGCAATGCAAAAATCCTCCATCGCCTTTGAGGCCACCTTGCAGATTCGCAATAAGGTGATGAGAGCCTACGAAGACATCAAGAACATGCCGATTTGAAAATGAACGACGCGAACCACACTAGGATTGACTGACTATGGCTACTCTTGCACCCGGGCTTGCGCCAACTGTTGTTGGCAACACTGCGCCATCCACCGGCATGGTTTCCACTGCGCCTAGCGCTACCGCCTCGACCGGCACCAGCCTTGCTTTGCCGCAACCGGGTCCGGTTGCCGTACTCTCCTCCTTGGGCGGCGTGTTGCAGCAGCCGGCGGTAAGAAAAGCCATGCCGGCGATTGTCATGTTGGCGATCCTGCTCGCCTTTGCCACACTTTATTTCTGGATGCAGGAGGCCCCTTACCGCGCGGTGTTTCCCGGCATGCACGAATCCGACCAGCAAAGTGCATTCGATGTGCTCAAGACGGCCAATCTTAATCCGCGTATTGATGCGACGAGCGGCCAGCTTGCCGTGCCCTCCGGGCGTTATCATGAGGCGCGTATTCTGCTTGCCTCGCAGGGGATCCCGAAGGCGCAGGGGCGGGGCATTCTCGACTCGCTCAAAGATCAGTCGGCGATGACCACCAGTCAGTTTATGGAGCAGGCGCGTTATGCCGCAGCCATAGAGCAGGAGTTGGCCAAGAGTATTACCCAGATTGGCTCCATCCAGGGTGCCAGGGTGCACCTTGCGCAGACCAAACAAAGTGCTTTTGTGCGTGACCGTGAGCGCGTCAAGGCCTCTGTGGTGGTGACGCCGCACGGTGGCAGGGTGGTTTCGCCCAGCCAAGTGCAGGCGATTGTGCATCTGGTCGCCTCGAGCGTGCCCTATTTGGCGGTGGAAGATGTGTCCGTGGTAGACAATCTGGGTAATCTGATCAGCAAGGCCCCCGGGGATGCCGTGCTTGGCCTGACAAGCGTGCAGACGCAACACAAGCAGCAGGTCGAGGACGCCTACCGCAAGAAAATTTTGCAATTACTCGAGCCGGTCGTGGGCGAGGGCAATGTGCGCGCCCAGGTCGATCTGGTGTTGGATTTTAACCAGGTCGAGATGGCGTCCGAGGACTTTGACAATCGCCGTACCGGACCCAAGACGCGCTCCGAGGTGCTGTCTGAGGAGCGCGGTGGCTCGGGCGAAGCGGGTGGCGGGGTGCCCGGTTCCTTGTCAAATTCGCCGCCCGGGGAGGCAAAGATCAATCCGGATTCGACCGCCACGACCATGGCAGAGGAGAAAAAGAGCGGCTCCTCTTCGCTCAACAGCAAGTCGACACGGAACTACGAACTGGACAAGTCCGTTCGGCATGTCAGGACTTCATCGGGCAATATTGAACGGGTGTCGGTTGCGGTGGTGATCAAGGAGCGGGTGCCGGCTCCGGCTACGGTGCCCGCGGGTGCCGTGGCGGGCAAGGCGGCTCCAGCGGCGCCGGCCCCAGCCCCGGCGGGTTACAGCGCCGAGGAGCTTGAGCGTCTGGCCAGTCTGGTCAAAGGCGTGGTCGGTTTTAGCGCGGAGCGTGGTGACCAGGTCAACTTGATCCCGGCGAAGTTCGATCTGCCCGCGCCCGTTGTCCCCCTGACTTCGAGTTGGTATGAGAACGACGTCACCGTGAACGGCCTCAAGGTGGCTCTGGCCGCGCTGGTGGTTGTGGTGATTCTGCTGACTGTCGTTCGTCCGGTGCTGGTGTCTTTGTTGCTGCCCGCGCCGGTTGCCGCCCTGGGCCTCCCCGGTGGCGAGCTGGGTGCTGATGGCATGTCCATGGTTGACGGCGAGTCGGTGGATGATTTCAAGACCCGCCTGAAGAAATCTGCCGCGCCGAAAAAATCCAGTATTTCGGCCGAGATGCTGGATACTGCAAACAGCTATGATGACAAGGTGGCGTTGGTGAGAATGTTGGTGGCCGAAGACTCAGGTCGGGTTGCCAATGTGCTAAAAAACATGATTAAGCGGGATGCGGGCTGATGAGTGCTGCCGAAAATGCCAAAGCAGGTGCCGACTCGATGAGTCCGGAGGTGCGGCGTGAATTGGATGAGTTGACGAACATCCAGCGCGCCGCAGTTTTGATGTTGCTGTTGGGCGAGCAGGAGGCGGCCAACATCATCAGCCACCTTAACCCGAAGGAAGTGCAGCCCCTGGGCGCGGCGATGGTGTCTGTGGCCGACTTGTCACAAGCGGCGATAAGTTCCGTGCTCGATGAGTTTATCGCCACCATCAAGCAGCAGTCCAATCTTGGGCTCGATGTCAGCGATTATGTCGAGAACGTACTCAAGCGCGCCTTGGGTG